>NZ_JBGLYK010000008.1:0-66807 GCF_047304025.1 Pseudomonas sp. Pseusp97
TTTTATAATCCCCCCCCCCCCCCGGGGGGTGTTTGCGGCCCCCCCCCCCCCCCCCCCCCCCCCCCCCGGGGGGGGCGCGGCCCCCCCCCCCCCCCCCCCCCGCTCCTACGAAAGGCCGTAGGTCTTCACGATAGGAATCCCTCCCAATAAAAAACCCCGCCGAAGCGGGGTTTTTTGTTGCCTGTCGACCTTAGCCGGCGATGGCTACCAGGCCGCTGTGCTGGAGGAGGTCCAGCAGCGGTTGCGGGTAGACGCCGAGGAAGAAGGCGAGCAGGGCGATGGCTACCAGCATGATGCCGCCGGCGCGCTGGGCCCAGTCCAGGGGGGCGTCGTGACGCTTCATGTTCGGCTCGACCAGGAACATGGTCACCATGACGCGCAGGTAGTAGAACAGGCCGATGGCGCTGCCCAGTACCAGGGCGCCGACCAGCCACCAGTGCTGGGATTCGACGCCGGTGGCGACGATGTAGAACTTGCCGATGAAGCCGGCGGTCAGCGGGATGCCGGCCAGGGACAGCATCATCACGGTCATCACGGCGGTCAGCACCGGACGGCGCCAGAACAGGCCGCGGTACTCGAACAGTGCGTCGGCGTCGCGGCCGCTGTAGGGGGTGGACATCAGGGTGACCACGCCGAAGGCGCCCAGGGTGGTGACGACGTAGGTGGTCAGGTACACGCCGACCGCTTCCACGGCCAGACCCTTGCTCGCCACCAGGGCGATCAGCAGGTAGCCGAAGTGGGCGATGGACGAGTAGCCCAGCAGGCGCTTGATGTTGCTCTGGGTCAGCGCCAGCAGGTTACCGATCAGGATCGAGGCGATGGCGATAACCGCGATGGCGTCATGCAGCAGGCCGTTGTTCAGGGCCGCCGGAGCGATCTGGAACAGACGCAGCAGCACGGCGAACACGGCGACCTTGGCGGTGGTGGCCAGGAAGGTGGCGACTGGGGCCGGGGCGCCTTCGTAGACGTCCGGGGTCCACAGGTGGAACGGCGCCAGGGACAGCTTGAAGCCCAGGCCGACGACCATCATGCCGACGCCGATGGCCAGCAGCGGGCCGTGGCTGGTGCCTTCGGCCAGGGACGCGCCGATGGCGGCGAAGCCCAGGTTGCCGGACTCGGCGTAGAGCAGGGCCATGCCGAACAGCAGGAACGCGGAGCCGGCGGCGGACAGTACGGTGTACTTGATGCCCGCTTCCAGGGTGCGCTTGTTGAAGAAGGCGTAGGCCACCATGCCGTAGACCGGCACCGACAGCAGTTCCAGGCCGATGAACAGGCCGGCCAGGTTCTGCGCGCTGACCAGCACCAGGCCGCCCGCGGTGGACAGCAGCAGGAGCAGGTACAGCTCCTCGCGGTTGCCCGGGAAGCTTTCCAGGTAGGCATGGGCGAGGGTGGTGCAGGCCAGGGCGCCGATCAGGACCAGCGCCATGTAGAAGCAGGCGAAGTTGTCGATCACCAGCAGCGGGGTGACTTCGATCGGGGTGACTTTCAGCACCGGGATGATCGACAGCAGGGCCAGGTTCAGACCGATCACCGAGAGGGTGGCGGCCATCGAGTGGTTACGCTTCCAGGCTACCGCGAGCATCACCACCACCAGGGTGGCGCTGGTGATGAGCAGTGGCAGGAGCGCGATGAAGTGTTGAATCGTGAAGGTCATGTCGCGCTTACCGTGCTGCCAGGGTGGAGAGGGCGGAGCCCAGCCATTGCTGGACGCCGTGCATGGTTGCCGCGGAGGTATCGAGGACCGGCTGCGGGTAGACGCCGAGCACGATCAGCAGCACCGCCAGGCCGAGCACCATGAGCAGTTCGCGGGCGTTCAGGCCGGCGATCGCGGTGTCGGACTTGGCCGGGCCGAAGTACGCGCGGTGGATCATGATCAGCGAGTAGACCGAGCCGAACACCAGGCCGAAGGTGGCGATCACGGTGATCACCGGGACGACCTTGAAGCTGCCCAGCAGGATCAGGAATTCGCCGACGAAGTTGCCGGTGCCCGGCAGGCCCAGCGATGCGGTGGCGAAGAACAGCGCCACGGCCGGCAGGTACGGAATGCGCGACCACAGGCCGCCCATCTTGCGCATGTCACGGGTATGCAGGCGCTCGTACAGCTGGCCACAGAGGATGAACAGCGCGGCGGCGGAGAGGCCGTGGGCGATCATCTGCACGACCACGCCCTGCAGCGCCTGAGGGCTGCCGGAGTAGATGCCGATCATCACGAAGCCCATGTGCGACACGGAGGAGTAGGCCACCAGGCGCTTGATGTCGGTCTGCGCGAACGACAGGAAGGCGCCGTAGAAGATGCCGATCAGACCCAGGGTCATGGCAATCGGGGCGAACTCGGCCGAGGCGTTGGGGAACAGCGGCAGGGCGAAGCGGATCAGGCCGTAGGCGGCGGTCTTCAGCAGGATGCCGGCCAGGTCCACGGAACCGGCGGTCGGCGCCTGGGCGTGGGCGTCCGGCAGCCAGGAGTGCACCGGCACGACCGGCATCTTCACCGCGAAGGCGACGAAGAAGCCGAGCATCAGCAGCCATTCGGTGTGCGGCGGCAGCTGGGTCTTCAGCAGGTCGGCGTAGTTGAAGGTGAGCACGCCGGTGCTGTTGTAGTGCACGAACACCAGGCCCAGGATCGCCACCAGCATCACCAGGCCGCTGGCCTGGGTGAAGATGAAGAACTTGGTGGCGGCATAGATGCGGGTCTTCTTCCCGTCGTCCGAGCTATGACCCCAGAGCGCGATGAGGAAGTACATCGGCACCAGCATCATTTCCCAGAAGAAGAAGAACAGGAACAGGTCGACGGCGAGGAACACGCCGATCACACCGCCCAGGATCCACAGCAGGTTCAGGTGGAAGAAACCGATGCGACGCTGGATCTCGTTCCACGAGCAGAGAACGGACAGTACGCCGAGCAGGCCGGTCAGCGCGACCATCAGCAGGGACAGACCGTCCATCGCCAGGTGCACGCTGATGCCGAAGCGCGAGATCCAGGGTACCTGGAACTGCAGGGTCCACTGCGGCTCGCCACCCGGCGCCGGGGCCAGCTGGAAGTCACCGGTGTGCCACACCCACAGGCTCAGGGCCAGGGTGAGGACCATCGATCCCAGGGCGACCCAGCGGGGCAGGGTCTTGCTGGTGTACTCGGCGATCCAGCAAAGGAAACCGCCGATGAAGGGGATCAGGATTAGCCAGGGCAGAATCATGTCGGGCTCAATCTCTTTCGTGAATTCATTAAGCCAGCAGCAGCGCGCCGAGGAGCAGCGCGGCGCCGCCCACCAGGGAAGCGGCGTACCAACGCAGGCGGCCGTTCTCGGTGAGGCTGAGGAGTTTGTGACCACCGCGGGCGGTGAGCGGGACCAGGACCAGGGTCTTGTCGATCGGGTCCGCGGCCAGCAGGCGGCAGATCAGCAGGTAGGGTTTCACGAACAGCTTGTCGTACAGCCAGTCGAAGCCCCAGGCGTGGTACCACCAGGTGCCGAAGAAGCGGCCCGGCGCGCTCTGGGCGACGGCGCTGACGAAGCGGCGCTTGCCGAGGAACAGCAGGCCCGCCAGCAGGATACCGGCGATGGCGATGGCGCCCGAGGCGATCTCCAGGCTGTGCTTGGCTTCACCACCGGCGTGACCGGCGCTTTCCGGCAGGACGCCGGCCAGCGGCGGAGTGATCAGCGCGCCGATGAAGGTGGAGAGCACGATCAGCACGCCCAGCGGCAGCCAGTGGCTGATGCCATGGCCGGCGTGGGCTTCGGTCTTCGCTTCGCCGTGGAAGGCGATGAAGATCAGGCGGAAGGTGTACAGCGAGGTCATGAACGCACCGACGAGCCCTGCAATCAGCAGGTTCGGGTGACCGCTGGCGAAGGCTTCCCAGAGGATCTCGTCCTTGGAGTAGAAGCCGGCCGTCAGGAAGGGCAGGGCGGACAGCGCTGCACCACCGACCACGAAGCTTGCGTAGGCCAGCGGCAGTTTCTTCCACAGGCCGCCCATCTTGAAGATGTTCTGCTCATGGTGGCAGGCGACGATCACCGCACCCGAAGCAAGGAACAGCAGGGCCTTGAAGAAGGCGTGGGTCATCAGGTGGAAGATCGCCCCACCCCAGGCGCCGACGCCCAGGGCCAGGAACATGTAGCCGATCTGGCTCATGGTCGAGTAGGCGAGGATGCGCTTGATGTCGGTCTGTACCAGCGCGGCGAAGCCGGCCAGCACCAGGGTCACGGCGCCGATGATGCCGACCAGCTCGAGGACGTTCGGAGCCAGCTCGAACAGGCCGTGGCAGCGGGCGATCAGGTAGACGCCCGCGGTCACCATGGTGGCGGCGTGGATCAGCGCAGAGACCGGAGTCGGGCCGGCCATCGCGTCGGCCAGCCAGGTCTGCAGCGGCAGCTGGGCGGACTTGCCCACGGCGCCGCCGAGCAACATCAGGGTCGCCAGGTTGATCCACAGGTCGCCCTTGGCGAAGTGCTGCGGAGCCAGGACCAGCAGTTCCTGGATGTTCAGCGTGCCCAGGTGCTGGAACAGGATGAACATGCCGATGGCGAAGAACACGTCACCCACGCGGGTCACGATGAAGGCCTTGAGCGCCGCGTTGCCGTTCGGTACGTGGTTGTAATAGAAACCGATCAGCAGGTAGGAGCACAGGCCCACACCTTCCCAGCCGAAGTACATGAACAGCAGGTTATCGCCCAGCACCAGGAACAGCATGCTGGCGATGAACAGGTTGGTGTACGCGAAGAAACGCGAGTAGCCGGTTTCACCGCGCATGTACCAGGAGGCGAACAGGTGGATCAGGAAGCCGACGCCGGTGACCACGCCGAGCATGGTGACCGACAGGCCGTCCAGGTACAGGGTGAAGTTGGTCTTGAAGTCGCCAACGCTCATCCATTGCCACAGCACCAGGTTGTAGGCACCACCTTCGGGCGGGTTGCTGTGGAAGCTCCAGATCGCCCAGAAGGCGGAGAGGGCCGCCAGGCCCACGGAGCCGACACCTACCAGTGCCGAGAGATTTTCCGACCACTTGCCGCGGGAGAACGAGAGCAGCAGGAAGCCGACCAGGGGGAACAGGAAAGTAAGGGGCAGCAGGTTCATCCGCGCATCTCGCTGGCAGCGTCGATATCGAGGGTATGGAAGCGGCGATACAGCTGGAGCAGGATCGCCAGGCCGATGCTGGCCTCGGCCGCAGCCAGGCTGAGCACCAGGATGAACATCACCTGGCCGTCAGGCTGGCCCCAGCGGGCGCCACCGACCACGAAGGCCAGCGCGGCGGCGTTCATCATCACTTCCAGGCTCATCAGTACGAACAGGATGTTGCGTCGTACCATCAGGCCCACCAGGCCGAAGCAGAACAGCACACCGGCGAGCGCCAGTCCGTGTTCGAGAGGGATTGCATTCATGGTGTTAGTCCTTCGCTTCGTGGCGGCCGAGGTGGTAGGCGGCGACCAGGGCCGCCAGCAGCAGCATCGAGGCCAGTTCGACGACCAGCAGGTACGGGCCGAACAGGCTGATGCCCACGGCCTTGGCGTCCACGGTGGTGTGGCCGATGCCGATGCCGCTCGGCGTGCGCGAGAGCATCCACAGCAGTTCGACCAGCAGCACGGCAGCCAGCGCGCCGGGGCCGATCCAGACGCCGGGCTTGAGCCACTTGCGCTCCTGCTCGGCAATCGCCGGGCCGAGGTTGAGCATCATCACCACGAAGACGAACAGCACCATGATCGCGCCGGCATAGACGATGATTTCCAGGGCACCGGCGAACGGAGCGCCGAGGCTGAAGAAGGTCATCGATACCGCGAGCAGCGAAATGATGAGGTAGAGCAGGGCATGCACCGGGTTGCTGTTGGTGATGACCCGGAAGGTTGCCAGCACGGCGACGCCGGCGGCGAAGTAGAAAGCGAATTCCACGCGACGTCTCCTTACGGCAGCAGGCTCTTGACGTTGATCGGTTCGGCCTCGTTCTGCGCGGCGCCCTTCGGCTTGCCGGCGATGGCCATGCCGGCAACGCGGTAGAAGTTGTAGTCCGGGTTCTTGCCGGGGCCGGAGATCAGCAGGTCTTCCTTCTCGTAGACCAGGTCCTGGCGCTTGAACTCGCCCATCTCGAAATCCGGGGTCAGCTGGATCGCGGTGGTCGGGCAGGCTTCTTCGCACAGGCCGCAGAAGATGCAGCGGGAGAAGTTGATGCGGAAGAATTCCGGATACCAGCGACCGTCGTCGGTCTCGGCCTTCTGCAGGGAAATGCAGCCGACCGGGCAGGCCACGGCGCACAGGTTGCACGCTACGCAGCGCTCCTCGCCGTCGGGATCGCGGGTGAGCACGATGCGGCCGCGGTAGCGCGGCGGCAGGTACACGGCCTCTTCCGGGTATTGCAGAGTGTCACGCTTGCGGAAGGCGTGACCGAAGATCATCACCAGGCTGCGCAGCTGGGTGTAGGTGCCGTGCACCACGTCGAAAATGTACTTGATCATGGTCCTACTCCTTACTGGCTGGCCAGCACGACAGCGCCGGTCACCAGCAGGTTGATCAGGGTCAGCGGGAGGCAGAACTTCCAGCTGAAGGCCATCACCTGGTCATAGCGCGGGCGTGGGATGGAGGCCCGCAGCAAAATGAACATCATGATGAAGAAGCCGGTTTTCAGGGCGAACCAGATGAACGGGATCTGCGGCAGGATGCCGAAGGGACCGTGCCAGCCGCCGAAGAACAGGGTCGCCAGCAGCGCGGACACCAGCACGATGCCGATGTACTCGCCGACGAAGAACATGCCCCATTTCATGCCGGCGTACTCGATGTGGTAACCATCGGCCAGTTCCTGCTCGGCCTCGGGCTGGTCGAACGGGTGACGGTGGGTCACGGCGACGCCGGCGACGAAGAAGGTCATGAAACCGAAGAACTGCGGGATGATGAACCACACGTGCTCGGCCTGGTAATCGACGATGTCGCGCAGGCTGAACGAGCCGACCTGGGCCACGATGCCCATCAGCGACAGGGCCAGGAACACCTCGTAGGAGATGGTCTGGGCCGAGGCGCGCAGGCTGCCGAGGAGGGCGAACTTGTTGTTGCTCGACCAGCCGGCGAACAGCACCGCGTACACGGTCAGGCCGGCCATGGCGAAGAAGAACAGGATGCCGATGTTCAGGTCCGCCACGCCCCAGGTCGGGGTGATCGGGATGACAGCGAAGGCCACCAGCAGCGCACCCATGGCGATCATGGGGGCGAGGGTGAAGATCATCTTGTCGGCGAAAGGCGGGGTCCAGTCTTCCTTGAAGAACATCTTCAGCATGTCGGCGCCGAGCTGGAAGGCACCGAAGGGGCCGACCCGGTTCGGACCGTAGCGGTCCTGCCAGAGGCCGAGCAGACGACGCTCGACCCAGCTGAGCAGCGCGCCGCAGACGACCACGGCGAGCAGGATGACGATGGCCTTGATGACCTCGATCAGGATGTCGACGATGGCAGGTGTCAGCCAACTCATTGCGCAGCCTCCTGCAGACCTTCAGCGACAGCGCCGATGACGCCGGCGGGGATGCCTTGCAGACCGACCGGCAGTGCGACCAGGCCGGCGCCGAGCTCTTCGCTCACGCGCAGCGGCAGGCGCAGTTCATGGCCCTTGACGGTCAGGCGGATGATCGCGCCTTCGTTGACGCCCAGACGGTCCGCCTCGGCTTTTGCCAGGGTGACGTAGGTCTGCGGGATGCGCTCCTGCACCGGGGCGGCTTTCGAGGAATTCTCCTCGCTGCCGAACAGGTGATAGAAGGGCACCACCTTGAACTGGCTGGCGGCGGTGTGGAACGGCGCGGGAATTTCGCTGAACCACAGGGCTTCGCCCTTGGCCTCGATCAGGCGAACGCCCGGATCGCCAGCGCGCAGGTGGCCGCCGACTTCGTCCTGGAACTTGTTCCAGGCCTGCGGCGAGTTCCAGCCCGGGGACCAGGCGAACGGAATCTGCTGACGCGGTTCGGCGCTGCCGGCGTAGCCTTCCATGGAGAAGGCGAACGCCGAGTCGATATCCTGCGGCTGACGCGGCTCGCTGACATTGATGTTGGCGCGCATGGCGGTACGGCCGGAATAGCGGTGCGGCTCGCGCGCCAGCTTCAGGCCCTTGATGCGGAACGCAGCGTTCGGCGCGGCTTCGCGGATGCCGGCCAGTTGCGGCTTGGCGGCGATGACGGCGTCGATCACGTGGTCCAGCTGGGTCCAGTCGACACGCTTGCCTTCGAGGGTGCTGTGCAGGGCGTGCAGCCAGCGCCAGCCTTCGCGGACGAGATTGTCGGCGTTGTAGTAGGTCGGATCGAAGACCTGGAAGAAGCGCTGGGCGCGGCCTTCCTGGCTGACCAGGGTGCCATCGCCTTCGGCGAAGCTCGCGGCCGGCAGTAGCACGGTGGCCTTGGCGGTGGTGGCGGTCTGCTGGTGATCGGCGACTACGACGATCTTCGCGGCGGCCAGGGCAGCATCGACAGCGGCAGCGTCGGCGCGGCGGTACAGGTCGTTCTCCAGGATCACCACGGCATCGGCGGCGCCGGAGGTCAGTTGCTCCAGCGCTTTCTCGACGGACTCACCGCCGAAGAGGGCCAGGCCCAGGCTGTTGGCTTCCGGAACCACCAGGCTCAGGGAGCCGTTCTTCTCGCGGTTCTTCAGCGCGCTGGCGATGTTGGCGGCGGCTTCGATCAGGGCGTTGCTGCCCAGCGAGGTGCCGGAGATGACCAGCGGACGCTTGGCGGCGACCAGGGCATCGGCGATGCGCTGGGCCAGGGCGGCTGCGTCGGCGTCGAGGCCGGCCACGGCCGGGGCGCTCGAATCGATGGCGTGGGCCACGGCGAAGCCCAGGCGCGCCAGGTCTTCGGTAGCGGCGTGCACGCACTCGGCGGCAACGTCGTCCAGGCGGGTCTCATCGAGGCTGGCGATGAACAGCGGGTTCATCTCGTGCTGGGCGATGGTCTTCACCGCGGCATCGAGCCACGGCTGGATCTTCATCGCGGCGGCCATGTCCTCGCCCTTGCCTTTCACCGACTGGCGCAGGGCCAGGGCGATACGGGCAGCGGTCTGGGTCAGGTCTTCGCCGAGCACGAATACGGCGTCGTGGTCTTCGATGTCACGGATGGTCGGCACCGGCAGCGGGCCGTCCTGCATGACTTTCAGAACCAGCTGCAGGCGCTGCAGTTCGTCAGCGGAGATGCCGCTGTAGAAGTTCTGCGCGCCGACCAGTGCAGAGAGCGCGTAGTTGCTTTCCAGGCTGGCGCGCGGCGAACCGATGCCGATGACCTTGCGGCCCTTGAGCAGGGCGGCGGTCTGGTCCAGCGCGCCGTCCAGCGAAAGCTTCTGCTTGCTCAGCACAAGTTGCGGCTGGCGCGGGCGGTCTTCGCGGTTGACGTAGCCGTAGCCAAAGCGGCCGCGGTCGCACAGGAAGTAGTGGTTCACCGAGCCGTTGTAGCGGTTCTCGATGCGGCGGATTTCACCGTAACGCTCGCCGGGGCTGATGTTGCAGCCGCTGGAGCAGCCATGGCAGATGCTCGGGGCGAACTGCATGTCCCACTTGCGGTTGTAGCGCTCGGAGTGGGTCTTGTCGGTGAACACGCCGGTCGGGCAGACCTCGGTCAGGTTGCCGGAGAATTCGCTCTCCAGCACACCGTCCTCGATCCGGCCGAAGTAGACGTTGTCGTGCGCGCCATAGACGCCCAGGTCGGTGCCGCCGGCATAGTCCTTGTAGTAACGGACGCAGCGGTAGCAGGCGATGCAGCGGTTCATCTCGTGGGCGATGAACGGGCCGAGCTCCTGGTTCTGGTGGGTGCGCTTGGTGAAGCGGTACCGGCGCTGGTTGTGGCCGGTCATCACCGTCATGTCCTGCAGGTGGCAATGACCGCCTTCCTCGCAGACCGGGCAGTCGTGCGGGTGGTTGGTCATCAGCCATTCGACGACGCTGGCGCGGAACTGCTTGGCCTCTTCGTCCTCGATGGAAATCCAGGTGTTGTCGGTGGCAGGAGTCATGCAGGACATGACGAGGCGACCGCGTTTGTCGTTCTCGTCGGTGTACTGCTTGACCGCGCACTGGCGGCAGGCGCCGACGCTACCGAGCGCCGGGTGCCAGCAGAAGTAGGGGATGTCGAGACCGAGGGAGAGGCAGGCCTGCAACAGGTTGTCCGCTCCGTCGACTTCTAACGTCTTGCCGTCTACGTGGATCGTGGCCATGGGTCTAAGTCTTCGTTGGCCCGTTGTCAGCGGGCGTGGCTAATAGAAATCACGGTTTCATCGGGCCGGCGGCACGCCGCGGCACTGCAACGAAACAACGCCGGGCGCCTACGCCCGGCGATCAAAGCATCAAGCGCCGACGGTCTGCGGTGCTTGTACGGCCTGAGCCTGGCGGGAAATGCCCGCTTCGAACTCGGGACGGAAATACTTCAGTGCGCTGCCCAGCGGCTCGACGGCACCCGGTGCGTGGGCACAGAAGGTCTTGCCGGGGCCGAGGAAGTTGACCAGCTGCTCGAGGGTTTCCAGGTCGCCCTGGGCGCCTTCGCCTTTCTCCAGCGCGCGCAGGACCTTCACGCTCCACGGCAGGCCGTCGCGGCACGGAGTGCACCAGCCGCAGGATTCGCGGGCGAAGAACTCTTCCATGTTGCGCAGCAGGGAAACCATGTTGACGCTGTCGTCCACCGCCATGGCCAGACCGGTACCCATACGGGTGCCGACCTTGGCGACGCCGCCGGCGTAGAACAGCGCATCCAGGTGTTCCGGCAGGAGGAAGCCGGTACCGGCGCCGCCGGGCTGCCAGGCCTTGAGCTTGTAGCCGTCGCGCATGCCGCCGGCGTAGTCCTCGAACAGCTCGCGGGCCGGAAGGCCGAAGGGCAGTTCCCAGATGCCGGGGTTCTTCACCTTGCCGGAGAAGCCCATGAGCTTGGTGCCCATGTCTTCGCTGCCCGGACGGGCGAGGCCCTTGTACCAGTCGACGCCGTGCTCGACGATCGCCGGCACGTTGCACAGGGTCTCGACGTTGTTCACGCACGTAGGCTTGCCCCAGACGCCGACTGCGGCGGGGAAGGGCGGCTTGGAGCGCGGGTTGGCGCGGCGGCCTTCCAGCGAGTTGATCAGCGCGGTCTCTTCGCCACAGATGTAGCGGCCGGCGCCGGTGTGCACGAACAGCTCGAAATCGAAGCCGCTGCCGAGGATGTTCTTGCCCAGCAGGCCGGCTGCCTTGGCTTCCTCGATGGCGCGGTTGAGGTTGCGGGCGGCATCGACGTACTCGCCGCGCAGGAAGATGTAGCCGCGATAAGCCTTGAGGGCGCGCGCGGAGATCAGCATGCCTTCCACCAGCAGGTGCGGCAGCTGCTCCATGAGCATGCGGTCCTTCCAGGTGTTGGGCTCCATCTCGTCCGCGTTGCACAGCAGGTAGCGGATGTTGAGGGATTCGTCCTTGGGCATCAGGCCCCACTTCACGCCGGTGGGGAAGCCTGCACCGCCGCGGCCCTTGAGGCCGGAGTCCTTGACGGTCTGGACGATGTCGTCGCTGGCCATCTGCGCCAGCGCCTTGCGCGCGGCAGCGTAGCCATTCTTCGACTGGTACTCCTCCAGCCAGACCGGGGCGCCGTCGTCACGCAGGCGCCAGGTCAGCGGATGGGTTTCGGCAGCACGCGCGGTGCGGTTGGGCGTGCCGTAGGAGGTGAGGCGACTCATGCGTAGGCCTCCAGCAGTTTGGCGACGCCGTCGGGACGCAGGTCGCCGAAGGTGTCGTCGTCGATCATCATCGCCGGGGCCTTGTCGCAGTTGCCCAGGCAACACACCGGCAGCAGGGTGAAGCGGCCGTCGGCGGTGGTCTGGCCCAGACCAATGCCCAGCTGCTTCTGGATCTCGCCAACCACGGATTCGTGGCCGCCGATGTAGCAGACCATGCTGTCGCAGACGCGGATGATGTGGCGGCCCACCGGCTGGCGGAAGATCTGGCTATAGAAGGTAGCAACACCTTCGACGTCGCTGTCCGGAATGCCGAGGATCTCGGCGATGGCCGGAATGGCGCCGTCCGGCACCCAGCCGCGCTGCTTCTGGACGATCTTCAGGGCTTCGATGGACGCCGCGCGGGAGTCCTCGTAGTGATGCATCTCGTGCTCGATGGCCGAGCGCTCGGTTTCGCTGAGTTCGAAACGATCAGTCTGGATAAGGGTACTCATGATCAGCGGTCCACGTCGGCCATAACGAAGTCGATACTGCCCAGATAGGCGATCAGGTCAGCGATCATGCTGCCGTTGATCACCGACGGAATCTGCTGCAGGTGCGCGAAGCTGGGCGTCCGGATGCGGGTCCGGTAGCTCATGGTGCTGCCATCGCTCGTCAGGTAGTAGCTGTTGATGCCCTTGGTCGCTTCCACCATCTGGAAGGCTTCGTTGGCCGGCATGACCGGGCCCCAGGAAACCTGCAGGAAGTGGGTGATCAGGGTTTCGATGTGCTGCAGCGTGCGCTCTTTGGGCGGCGGCGTGGTCAGCGGGTGGTCGGCCTTGTACGGGCCTTCGGGCATGTTCTTCAGGCACTGCTCGATGATGCGCAGGCTCTGGCGCATCTCACCCATCTTGACCATGCAGCGGTCGTAGGCGTCGCCGTTGGCCGCCAGCGGTACTTCGAACTCGAAGTTCTCGTAGCCGGAGTAGGGGCGCGCTTTACGCAGGTCGAAATCACAGCCGGTGGCGCGCAGGCCGGCGCCGGTGGTGCCCCATTCCAGCGCTTCCTTGGTGTTGTACGCGGCAACGCCAATGGTACGACCACGCAGGATGCTGTTCTTCAGGGCTGCGGTTTCGTACTCGTCCAGGCGCTTGGGCATCCAGTCGAGGAACTCGCGGACCAGCTTGTCCCAGCCTCGCGGCAGGTCGTGGGCGACGCCGCCGATGCGGTACCAGGCCGGGTGCAGGCGGAAGCCGGTGATGGCTTCGACGACCTTGTAGGCGCGCTGGCGGTCGGTGAAGGTGAAGAACACCGGCGTCATCGCACCCACGTCCTGGATGTAGGTACCCAGGTAGAGGAGGTGGTTCAGGATGCGGAAGAACTCCGACATCATGATGCGGATGACGTCGACGCGCTGGGGCACCTTGATGCCGGCGAGCTTCTCGACCGAGAGCACGTACGGCAGGTTGTTCATCACGCCGCCGAGGTAGTCGATACGGTCGGTGTATGGAATGAAGCTGTGCCAGGACTGACGCTCGGCCATCTTCTCGGCGCCACGGTGGTGGTAGCCGATCTCCGGAACGCAATCGAGGATCTCTTCGCCGTCCAGCTGCAGGATGATGCGGAACGCACCGTGGGCGGACGGGTGGTTCGGGCCGAGGTTGAGGAACATGAAGTCCTCGTTCTCGCCGTGGCGCTTCATGCCCCAGTCTTCGGGCTTGAAGCGAAGGGCTTCCTGCTCAAGGTCCTGCTTGGCGGCGGACAGTGCGTAGGGATCGAACTCGGTGGCGCGCGCCGGGTAGTCCTTGCGCAGCGGGTGACCTTCCCAGGTCGGCGGCATCAGCATGCGGGTCAGGTGCGGGTGACCATTGAAGGTGATCCCGTACATGTCCCAGACCTCACGCTCGTACCAGTTGGCGTTCGGCCAGATACGGGTGGCGGTGGGCAGGTTGAGGTCGCCTTCGGACAGGGCCACCTTGATCATCACGTCACTGTTACGCTCGAGCGACATCAGGTGGTAGAACACGCTGAAATCTGCACCCGGCAGGCCGCGACGGTGAGTGCGCAGGCGCTCGTCGACACCGTGCAGGTCATAGAGCATGACGTACGGCTTGGGCACATTGCGCAGGAAGGTGAGAACGTCGATCAGGCGCTCACGGGCAACCCAGAGCACCGGCATGCCGGTGCGGGTGGCCTGGACGGTGAAGGTCTCGGCGCCAAAGCGGGAATTCAGTTCGACGACGATATCTTGGTCGTCTGCCTTGTAAGGCGGGATGTACAGAGCGGAGTCTGCATTCATAGTCTTTAAGTCACTCGGTCAACGGTGGAGTGAAAACGGGCCTCTCGTGGAGGGCCGGATCACACTTCGTCGGGGCTGCGCAGGTTGGTGACCGCAATGCGCTGTTCGCGCTTGAGATCCTTCTGGGCAGGCATGTCGGCGCGATAGACGCCTTGGTCGCCTACGACCCAGGACAACGGACGACGCTCCTGGCCGATGGATTCCTGCAGCAGCATGAGGCCTTGCAGGAACGCCTCCGGACGGGGCGGGCAGCCGGGAATGTACACGTCCACGGGGAGGAACTTGTCGACCCCCTGAACGACCGAGTAGATGTCGTACATGCCGCCGGAGTTGGCGCACGACCCCATCGAGATCACCCACTTGGGCTCCAGCATCTGCTCGTACAGGCGCTGGATGACCGGGGCCATCTTGATGAAGCAGGTGCCGGCGATGACCATGAAGTCAGCCTGGCGCGGCGATGCACGGATCACTTCGGCGCCGAAACGGGCGATGTCGTGCGGCGCGGTGAACGCCGTGGTCATCTCCACGTAGCAGCAGGACAGCCCGAAGTTGTACGGCCACAGGGAGTTCTTGCGACCCCAGTTCACCGCACCGTTGAGAACATCCTCGAGCTTGCCCATGAAGATGTTCTTGTGGACCTGCCCTTCGATGAGCGGGTCTTCTACCGTTTCGCGTTCGCCGATCGGGTATTGATCATTGGGCGCATCCGGATCGATCCGGGTAAGTTTGTATTGCATCGCCAAAGCCTCATTGTTTTAGCTTCGCCTGCCGTGCGCGACGTGCCGCCGGCGCCCAATCGAGCGCGCCGATACGCCACAGGTAGACAAGACCTGCCAACAGAATTGCTATGAAAATGGTTGCCTCGATCAGACCGGCCCAGCCGCTTTCACGGACGGACACTGACCAGGCGAAAAGGAAGAGGGCTTCGACGTCGAAGATCACGAAGAGCATCGCGACCAGATAGAATTTTGCCGACAGGCGCAGGCGGGCGCTGCCGGTGGGAACGATCCCGGATTCGAACGGTTCGTTCTTGCTGCGACCAAATGCCTTACTGCCAAGCAGGCTGGAAACCCCTAGCATGAAGGCGAGCAGGCCCAGCACTCCTAAAAGGAAGGCGGCGAGTCCCCAGTGTTGAGCTGCAAGTTCAGCTGGATTGGGCATGCCGATACTCCTTCCTACAAATAACGATTGTCTTGGGTTGCGGGCGCAAGGCCCGACTACTGCGAACCCGACAACTCAAGGATAGCGAGCTAAGGGTTCAGGTCATCTTTCCAATTTTATGCCCAAAGCCTTCAGCAAGTAAATTTTTCCAACACAAACAGATGCTTCTATTTCGGGCAAAAGGCTTTTGCATTTTCCGTAGCGCCCTGTTTGCGCGGCTCCGGACGCCTAGTGTGACGGTGCTTCGGCTTTGGTCGAATAGTACTTTCGAGGTATTTGGCCGCAATAAATCGGCAGCCAGCTAATGATAAGTATTATCATTTGCAGTGTCGTATATCCGTAACTTTACTACATATAAGCGGCGCGGCTTTTATTCCTCGCAAATACGCCAGCGAATTATCCGTGCGCCAACTCTGCTTGGTCGCCCCTCGAATGGAGGGGTTCAATTTCTCTTTGCGACCCAGGCCCAGTGCATTTCGCAGCGCACCGGCTCGCCGCCGCTATCGTCCAGCAGGGTCACCTGGATCAGCGCATCGCCTCTGTCCTGCTCCAGCATCGCGCGCCGTTGCTCGGGCTGCAGGGTGGCGATGGCGCGCAGGCCGCCAGTGGCCCGGCGCAGGTAATCCACCTTGAGGCTCCTGATCAGCGGAAGCTTGTGATCCGGCAGGTTCATGCCGACCATGCAGCCGCTGGCGGATTCGGCCAGCAACGCCATGGCTGCAGCGTGGACGCCGCCGATGTGATTGCGGGTGCGGCGATGATTGGCCAGGCTCATGCGCACCTCGTTTTCGCAGAGCTTCTGTATGCGCACGCCGGCGGTTCCGGCGAAGCGTACCCGGGAGCAGAACAGGTAGCTGAGCAGCGGTTCGTGGAGTCTGCGCGGCAGGCGCTGGATGAGTTGGGCGGCGAGGGCGAGGCGGTTGCGGTTGGGCATGGGCTTTCCCATTCATGTCAAAGGAAGCCCGAGGCTGGCATGGCGTAGTGTTTCTGCCCTTGGCGGGAGCTGAAAGGGCGGCTGACGTTTGGGCCAAGCGCAAAAAGCAAGACCCCGGCCGGGGCCGGGGTCTTGCGGTGCCTGCCGGCCCCGAGGGGCCGGTGAGCCAGTTCTTAGTGGAACTGGTTCATGGTGTTGTCTTTACCCGAGGCTTTCAGAGCGGCTTCGCCAGCGAAGTACTCTTTGTGGTTGTCGCCGATGTCCGAGCCAGCCATGTTCTGGTGCTTGACGCAGGCGATGCCCTGACGCAGTTCCTGACGCTGTACGCCCTTCACGTAGGCCAGCATGCCCTGGTCGGCGAAGTAGCCCTTGGCCAGGTTGTCGGTGGACAGCGCGGCGGTGTGGTAGGTCGGCAGGGTGATCAGGTGGTGGAAGATGCCGGCGTGGGCGGAACCGTCACGCTGGAAGGTACGGATCTTCTCGTCGGCAACCTGGGCCAGTTCGGTCTCGTCGTACTCGACGCTCATCAGCTTGGCGCGGTCGTAGGCGGAAACGTCCTTGCCTTCGGCGACGAACGCATCGAACACCTGCTGGCGGAAGTTCAGGGTCCAGTTGAACGACGGGCTGTTGTTGTAAACCAGCTTGGCGTTCGGGATGACCTGACGGATGCGGTCAACCATGCCCTTGATCTGGCCAACGTGCGGCTTCTCGGTTTCGATCCACAGCAGGTCGGCGCCGTTCTGCAGCGAGGTGATGCAGTCCAGGACGCAGCGGTCTTCGCCGGTGCCCTTGCGGAACTGGAACAGGTTGGAAGCCAGGCGCTTGGGACGCAGCAGCTTGCCGCCGCGGTTGATCACCACGTCGCCGTTCTGCAGTTCGGCAGCGGATACTTCTTCGCAGTCCAGGAAGGAGTTGTACTGGTCGCCCAGGTCGCCTGGTTCCTTGGTCACGGCGATCTGCTTGGTCAGGCCGGCGCCCAGGGAGTCGGTACGAGCGACGATCACGCCGTCGTCGACACCCAGTTCGAGGAACGCGTAGCGAACGGCGTTGATCTTGGCGAGGAAGTCTTCGTGCGGAACGGTCACTTTGCCGTCCTGGTGGCCGCACTGCTTCTCATCGGAGACTTGGTTCTCGATCTGGATGCAGCAGGCACCGGCTTCGATCATTTTCTTGGCCAGCAGGTAGGTGGCTTCCGGGTTGCCGAAGCCGGCGTCGATGTCGGCGATGATCGGTACTACGTGGGTTTCGTAGCCATCGATCTGGGCCTGTACTTCGGCTTCCTTGGCTTTGTCGCCAGCGGCGCGGGCGGAGTCCAGAGCAGTGAACAGCAGGTCCAGTTCACGGGCGTCAGCCTGGCGCAGGAAGGTGTACAGCTCTTCGATCAGGCCGGAAACAGCAGTCTTCTCGTGCATGGACTGGTCGGGCAGCGGGCCGAAGTCGGAGCGCAGGGCGGCGACCATCCAGCCGGAGAGGTAGAGGTAGCGCTTGTTGGTGGTCTTCAGGTGCTTCTTGATGGAGATCAGCTTCTGCTGACCGATGAAGCCGTGCCAGCAGCCCAGCGACTGGGTGTAGACGGAGTTGTCCGCATCGTACTCAGCCATGTCCTTGCGCATGATGGCTGCGGTGTACTTGGCGATATCCAGACCGGTCTTGAAGCGGTTCTGGACGCGCATGCGGGCAGCGTACTCGGGGTTGATCGCGCTCCAGCTGTTGCCGTTCTTCTCTTTGAGCGCGGCGACTGCTTTGATCTCGTTCTGATATGCGGACATGGCCAATCCTTCAAAAGAATGTATTTGGTTAAGCACCGACTACCCGCGCAAACCACACCTGAATGGTAATGACTGCGGGTTGCTCGCCGCGGGATGGCGAAGGGGCGACCGAAAAGAAGGAGTGACGCTGGAGGAGTGGGGTGGCGCGGTGCAAAGACGGGTGACTGCAGCAGTGGCATCCAGAATCGCTTGCCGGCTCGTGGCAGCCGTTGGGCGATGGTGGACGGCTGAATCCGTCACTTCGTGCTGTTGCTTAGGCTTGCTTCCCCGTCCCTCAGGACAACCTCTTGCCAGTCGCAACCTCGTCGATCCGCCTTGTGGGCTTAACAACACGAACCGGCGCGACTGGTGTGCCGCTGGCGCGGTCCGGAGGGCTTCGAAACCCTCTGGTTAGCGGGAGCGAGGCCATCATGCACTTTCAAACGAGCGTTCGTCAAACGTTTTGTAGTGTTTTTTTTGGACTACTACACGAAGGTCTAACGAGGACTGGCAGGTCACCTACGGAAGGATTAGTCGAGCACTTCGACCTTCACCCGCAGGCTGCTGTCATTGCGACCCTGGGTGCTGTACTGGCGGGTGTACCCGCCCTGGGTGCTCTGGTTGCTTTCGCTGACGCCGCCGATCTCGATCCACTGGCCGAGCTGCCCGCTGACACGGGTTTCGGTGGCGCTGGTGTTCATCGAGCCCTGGTAGTGGTTGTCGAAGCGGTCGTTGCGCGTGCTGAGGGTGATGTGCACCAGGTTGCCGGAGAGGCTGGCGGTCACGTACATGCCCTGGTTGGCGTCGCGGTACTCGGTCTGGCTGTAGACCTGGCCGTAGGGGCCGATGCCGGCATTGGTCACCGGCTGGCTCTGGCCGACCTGGATGAAGGCAGGCGAGCCTTCGGTGGCGCGCACCTGTTGGGTGCCGCCGCCTCGGCTGCTGGTGGAGCGGTTGATGATGCGCACCTGGTCGCGGCCGTTCACTTCGCCGCGGCCGGACTGGATTTCGACGTTTCCGGCGCTGACCGAGCCGTTCACCGAGTAGCCGCTCTGGCTGCTCTGGCTGCCATCGACGGTATCGACACTGATGAGCAGCTGGTGGGGGCGGGTGTCCAGCTGTTCGAGCACCTGCTGCAGCTCGCGTATCTTCGCCAGCTCGGCATTCACCACCAACTGGTTGCCGTAGGCGGTGACCCGGCCTTCGTTGCCCAGTACCTGCTGCGCCACAGGCAGCACGTCTTCGGCGGTGCGGTAGTTGAGCGGGATGATCTCGGTGCGCGGCGCTGCGATGGCGGTGGAGCTGATGGCGCAGGCGAGGAGCAGGGCGAGGGGAAGTCGGCTCAAATCAGGAAGCTCCGCAGGTTCGGGTCGAGGACGCTGGTGTTCCACGTCTGTTCGAATTGCGCGATCAGCTGACGGACGCGGCCAGCGTTGTTGTAGTGCGCATAGCCTGCATACTCGCCCGGCTCCGGGCGCAGCAGCAGGCCGCAATCGTCGGCGAGCAGGAAGGCGTGCTCCTCGCTCGGGTAGTCGGGGTTGATGCGGCGGATCTGGCAGTAGCTGGGCAGCCGGCGACTGAGATTGAGCAGGCGATGGCCTTCCTTCACGGCGCGGGTGCTGTCGCGCACCAGGATCATCAGGCGATTGCGTGGATTGCCCAGCAGCAGCTGGGTGCAGGCTTCCTGGATGCTGCTGTGGTGATACAGCCACGGCTCAAGGTCGGGTGTGTAGAGATAGAGCGTGCGGCGTGCCTGCTGGATCAGCGCCAGGGCGTGGGCGCGGGCATCGTCCGGCTTGTTGAAGCGGTGCAGCAGGTCGCCTTCGCCGAGGCGGAAGGGCGCAGGCTCCAGGGCTTCGGGCGGCAGCGCTTCGCTGGGCGGGTTGTGAACGGCAAAACGCCCCGGTGACTGGAACTCGATATCCGGCAGTTCTGCCGGGAGGTCGTCTTGGTCCGGGGCGTTTTCCATGGCGTTCCTTCCAGTGGGGGCTTGGGTGGCCGGTGCTCAGGCGCTCTCGCGCACCATGTCCACGTGGGGCAGGCCGGCGTCGAGGAATTCCCCGCTGGCCACCTGGAAGCCTAGCCGTTCGTAGAAGGGAATGGCGTAGACCTGGGCCGTCAGCAACTGACGCTGCAGCCCCTGGCTTTCCGCCTGCTCGATGGCGGCGCGCATCAGCAGGTCGCCGACCTTCAGGCCGCGCCAATCCTTGAGGACCGACACCCGGCCGATGTGTCCGTCCGGCAGGAGGCGGGCGGTGCCGATGGCATAGTCGCCTTCGAAGGCCAGGAAGTGCACGGCTTCGACATCCTCGGCGTCCCATTCGAGTTCCGGCGGGACCGATTGCTCGGCGATGAACACCGCCTCGCGAATGCGCCGCAGATCGGCATTATCCTTCTGCCAGTCCGCGACGCGAACCCTGATCTTGCTACTCATCGGCAAACTCCAGACTGCCCTGTTTGATCAGTTCTCCGATGAGCTTACGCCCATCGTCGTCGGCCAGCCATTGGCCGAGATTCCCTTCGTGCAGCGACTGGGCCGAGCAAACCAGCTTCAGGAGGTCGCGCAGTTTTTCCGGCAGGACCACGGTCTGGCCGCTGGCGAACAGCAGCAGGCCGACGTCCACTTCGCTCCAGGCCATGCGGGCGCTGGGGTTGCGGATCAGTACTTCGCCATCCTTGATGGCGGTGGTCAGGTCGTCTTCCTCGATCTCCTCGCCAGCCACCAGTTCCGGGTAACGCGGCTCGGTCATGAACTGGCCGAACCAGGTGAGCAGCAGGCGTTCGTCGCTCATGTGCTCCTGCAGCAGGTTCTTCAGGCGGTCGAGGGCGTCGCGCTGTATCTGGTGCTGGTCGAAGTCGCCTTTCATCGCTGCCATGCCGGCGTCGCTGTAGCGCTCCTCGTCGGAGAGGAACTGGGCGAGGAAGTCGGTGAAGTGGGTCAGCACTTCGGCCGCGCTGGGTGCGCGGAAGCCGACCGAGTAGGTCATGCAGTCGTCTTCGGCAATGCCGTAGTGGGCCACGCGCGGGGGCAGGTAGAGCATGTCGCCGGGCTCCAGCACCCAGTCGGCGCTCTCTTCGAATTGGGCGAGGATGCGCAGGTCGGCGTGCGGCAACATCGGGCTGCTGGCATCGCAGGTCTGGCCGATTTTCCAGCGGCGGCGGCCATGGCCCTGCAGCAGGAACACGTCGTAGTTGTCGAAGTGCGGGCCGACGCCGCCGCCGGGTGCGGCGTAGCTGATCATGACGTCGTCGATACGCCAGCTGGGCAGGAACTTGAAGTGTTCCAGCAGCTCGGCGACTTCCGGGATGAACTGGTCGACGGCCTGCACCAGCAGGGTCCAGTCGCGCTCGGGCATCTGGCTGAAGGTGTCTTCCTGGAACGGGCCGCGGCGCAGTTCCCAGGGGCTGTCGCCGTGTTCGAGGACGATGCGCGACTCGATCATCTCTTCCAGCGCGAGGCCGGCCAGTTCGTCCGGGTCCAGCGGGCTCTTGAAGTCGGGGATGGCCTGGCGTACCAGCAGCGGCTTTTTCTGCCAGTAATCGCGGAGGAATTCGTCGGCGCTGATGCCGCCCAGAAGCTGAAGAGGAATAGCAGGATTCATGGTTAAGTCCTTGAAACAAAAACGCCCGGCACAGCCGGGCGTGCAAAGTCGGGGCGAATCTCAGATGCGCTTGGCCTGGGCGGCAGCGTTACCGATGTAGTTCGCGGGAGTCAGTTTCTTCAGCTCGGCCTTGGCTTCTGCCGGCATGTCGAGGCCTTCGATGAACACCTGCAGGGCTTCGGCGCTGATGCCTTTGCCGCGGGTCAGCTCCTTGAGCTTCTCGTAGGGGTTCTCGATGCCATAGCGGCGCATGACGGTCTGAACCGGCTCGGCCAGGACTTCCCAGCAGGCGTCCAGGTCGTCGGCGATGCGCGCAGCGTTCAGCTCCAGCTTGCCGATGCCCTTGAGGCTGGCTTCGTAGGCGATGACGCTGTGGGCGAAGCCCACACCCAGGTTACGCAGCACGGTGGAGTCGGTCAGGTCGCGCTGCCAGCGGGAAATCGGCAGCTTGCTGGCCAGGTGCTGGAGCAGTGCGTTGGCGATGCCCAGGTTGCCTTCGGAGTTTTCGAAGTCGATCGGGTTGACCTTGTGCGGCATGGTCGAGGAGCCGATCTCGCCAGCGACGGTCTTCTGCTTGAAGTAGCCCAGGGAGATGTAGCCCCAGACGTCGCGGTCGAAGTCGATGAGGATGGTGTTGAAGCGCGCGACGGCGTCGAACAGCTCGGCGATGTAGTCGTGTGGCTCGATCTGGGTGGTGTAGGGGTTCCAGTTCAGGCCGAGGTCGCCCTCGATGAATTCGCGGGCGTTGGCTTCCCAATCCACTTGCGGGTAAGCCGACAGGTGGGCGTTGTAGTTGCCCACGGCGCCGTTGATCTTGCCCAGCAGTTCGACCGAAGCGACTTGCTTGATCTGGCGCTCCAGGCGGTAAACGACGTTGGCCAGTTCCTTGCCCAGGGTGGTCGGGGAGGCCGGCTGGCCGTGGGTGCGCGAGAGCATCGGCACATCGGCGAACTTCACCGCAAGCTCGCGGATGGCGTCGGCGATCTGGCGCATCAGCGGCAGCAGCACGGTGTCACGGCCTTCGCGCAGCATCAGGGCGTGGGACAGGTTGTTGATGTCCTCGGAGGTGCAGGCGAAGTGGATGAACTCGCTGACCTTGGCCAGTTCCGGCAGCTTGGCGGCTTGTTCCTTGAGCAGGTATTCCACGGCCTTGACGTCGTGGTTGGTGGTGCGCTCGATGTCCTTGATGCGCTGCGCGTGCTCCAGCTGGAAGTCCTCGGCCAGCTGGTTCAGCAGGGCGTTGGCTTCGGCGGAGAGGGGCGCGACTTCAGGGATGCCGGCGTGGGCGGCGAGACGCTGGAGCCAGCGGACCTCCACCAGGACGCGGAAACGGATCAGGCCGTATTCGCTGAAAATCGGACGCAGGGCGCTGGTCTTGCTGCCGTAACGGCCGTCAACGGGGGATACCGCGGTAAGGGAGGAAAGCTGCATGGGGCGTTCTCGTAGCTGTCGGTCAACGAAAAGGGCGCACATCATACACGAATGGCGCGAACCGGTCGCCCTTGCGGCGACCGGAAGGGCATGCTTCAGCTGCGCAGCAGGGGGCGCAGCTCGTTGAGCATCTTCCTGCGGCTGAACAGCATCTGCCAGCGGTTGCCGCCGAGCTGTCGCCAAAGCCGCGCGGAGCGGATGCCGGCCAGCAGCAGGGCGCGGATCCGCGCGGCGTTGGCGTTGATCTGCAGGTGGCGCATGTCGCCGTGCACCTGGATACGCTGGCGGAAGGTGCTCAGGGTGTCCTGGTAGAGGCCGGCGCAGGAGGCGATGACGTTTTCGTGGACCAGGCCGAAGTGCTGCACCTGCTGCTGGATCTGGTCCAGGCGGGTGCCCATGATGTCGAGCATGTCGTCGCGCTTGTTCAGCTGGCGTTCCAGGCCGATCAGTGACAGCGCATAGCGCAGGGGCTCGCGCTGCAGGCTGTTGGGGTCGCGCTCAAGGGCGCTGACCAGGGCGCGGAAGCCCTCGCGCAGATTGGCGGTGTCGCCGCCATAGACATCGAGGGTGGTCTTCGGATCGCGCACCAGCAGGCTGCCGAGCATGCAGCCCAGCGGCGCCTCGGGGATCTGTCCGGTGCGGGCGAGGCGGTCTACCAGCGCGGCGGCTTCGAAGACGCCGGAAAGGGCGATGATCTGGTCGTGCAGATCGCTCATGCGGTTTCCTTAGCGAACGCGGGTTCTGCGGATTCGATGACGCCGCCGCCGAGGCAGATCTCGCCGTCATAGAAGACAACGGACTGGCCGGGGGTAACGGCGCGCTGCGGCTCGTCGAAGACGGCGCGGTAGCCGTTGGCTGTGCGCTCCAGTACGCAGTCCTGGTCGGCCTGGCGGTAGCGCACCTTGGCGCGCAGGGCCCTGGGCTGGTCCAGATCGATGGGGTTGACCCAGTAGATGTGCGAGGCGTGCAGGGCGCGGGAGAACAGCCACGGGTGGTCGTTGCCCTGGCCGACGATCAGGACGTTGCGCACCAGGTCCTTCTCCAGCACATACCAGGGGCTGTCGTCGGCATTCTTCAGGCCGCCGATGCCCAGGCCCTGGCGCTGGCCGATGGTGTGGTACATCAGGCCGACGTGCTTGCCGATGACCTTGCCATCGGTGGTCTCGATGTCGCCCGGCTGGGCCGGCAGGTACTGCTTGAGGAAGTCGCTGAAGCGGCGCTCGCCGATGAAGCAGATGCCGGTGGAGTCCTTCTTCTTCGCAGTGGCCAGCCCGTATTTCTCGGCGATGGCGCGAACCTCCGGCTTCTCCAGTTCGCCGACCGGGAACAGAGTCTTGCCGATCTGCTCGCCACCCACGGCGTGGAGGAAATAGCTCTGGTCCTTGTTCGGGTCCAGGCCCTTGAGCAGTTCGCTGCGGCCGTCGATGTCGCGGCGGCGCACGTAGTGGCCGGTGGCGATCAGGTCGGCGCCCAGGGCGACGGCATAGTCGAGGAAGGCTTTGAACTTGATCTCGCGGTTGCAGAGGATGTCCGGGTTCGGCGTGCGGCCGGCCTTGTATTCCTCGAGGAAGTGCTCGAAGACGTTATCCCAGTATTCCGCGGCAAAGTTGGCGGTGTGCAGCTTGATGCCGATGCGGTCGCAGACGGCCTGGGCGTCCGCGAGGTCGGTCATGGCGGTGCAGTACTCGGTACCGTCGTCCTCTTCCCAGTTCTTCATGAACAGGCCTTCCACCTGGTAGCCCTGTTCCTTGAGGAGGAGGGCGGAGACGGAAGAGTCCACGCCGCCGGACATGCCGACGATGACGCGGGTGTTCTGCGGGGCTTTCAGGGAATCAGACATGGCGGTGCATCACGGGTGCAGGTAAAGGCGGGGATTCTACCAGAGCCGAGCGGCTCAGGTGCGGCTTGGCTCAGTCGCGGATCAGGGCCAGCGGGAAGCGCTCGCCTTGCAGGTAGTCGTCGATGCAGCGCAGGACCAGGTGGCTGCGCCAGCGCTCGGGCTGGGCGGCGAGTTCGTCGCGGGTCATCCAGCGGGCGCCGAGGATGCCATCGTCCAGCGGGCGTTCGGGATGATGGCGCAGCGGGCGGGCGGCGAAGCAGACACGCTGGTAGGTCACGCCGTTGCTCGGCGCGGTATACAGGTAGATGCCGGTGACGGCGGTCAGCTCGACGTCCCAGCCGGTTTCCTCGAGGGTTTCGCGCACGGCGGCCTCAAGCAGGGTCTCGTTGGCTTCCAGGTGACCGGCGGGCTGGTTGAAGACCTGCTTGCTGTCAGCGGACATTTCTTCCACCAGCAGGAAGCGGCCCTGGTCTTCGACGATGGTGGCGACGGTAACGTGTGCTAGCCAGCGCATGGTTCTGCTCTCCTGGTTCGAAAGGCGCGAGTTTAACGCTGCAGGCTGCAGAAAGCAGAACCCCCGGGAAGGCCCGGGGGTTCTGGTGTCACACGAAGCGGCTTACGCCAGTGCGTCGATCGCGGCGTTGAAGGTCGCGCTCGGGCGCATGACCTGGCTGGTCAGCTCCGGGTTGGAACGGTAGTAGCCACCGATGTCCGCCGGCTTGCCCTGTACGCCGTTCAGTTCGGCGACGATGGCCGCTTCCTTCTCGGTCAGGGTCTTGGCCAGGCCGCTGAAGTGGGCCTTCAGCTCGGCATCGTCGTTCTGCTCGGCCAGCGCCTGGGCCCAGTACATGGCCAGGTAGAAGTGGCTGCCGCGGTTGTCGATCTCACCGATCTTGCGCGACGGCGACTTGTTGTTGTCGAGCAGCTTGCCGGTGGCGATGTCCAGGGTCTTGCCCAGGATCTTGGCCTTGGCGTTGTCGGTCTTGATGCCTTCTTCCTCGAAGGAGACGGCCAGGGCCAGGAACTCGCCCAGGGAATCCCAGCGCAGGTAGTTCTCTTCCACCAGCTGCTGTACGTGTTTCGGGGCCGAGCCGCCGGCGCCGGTTTCGTACATGCCGCCGCCCGCCATCAGCGGAACGATGGAGAGCATCTTGGCCGAGGTGCCCAGTTCCATGATCGGGAACAGGTCGGTCAGGTAGTCGCGCAGCACGTTGCCGGTCACCGAGATGGTGTCCAGGCCGCGCAGCTGGCGCTCCATGCTGGTGCGGATGGCTTCGTTGTAGCCCTTGATGCTGATGTCCAGGCCGGTCAGGTCGTGGTCCTTCAGGTACAGCTCGACCTTCTTGCGCAGCTCGTTGTCGTGGGCGCGTTCCGGGTCCAGCCAGAAGATGGCCGGGGTGTTGGAGGCGCGGGCACGGGTAACGGCCAGCTTGACCCAGTCGCGGATCGGGGCGTCCTTGGTCTGGCAGGCGCGCCAGATGTCGCCGGCTTGTACTTCGTGCTGCATCAGGACCTTGCCGTCGGCGTCGACAACGCGCATCACGCCGTCAGCTTCCAGTTCGAAGGTCTTGTCGTGGGAGCCGTATTCCTCGGCCTTCTGCGCCATCAGGCCGACGTTCGGTACGCTGCCCATGGTGGTCGGGTCGAACGCGCCGTTGGTTTTGCAGAAGTTGATCATTTCCTGGTAGATGCGGGCGTAGGTGCTTTCCGGCATTACCGCTTTGGTGTCTTTCTGCTTGCCGTCCTTGCCCCACATCTGACCCGAGTTGCGGATCATCGCCGGCATGGAGGCGTCGACGATCACGTCGCTGGGGATGTGCAGGTTGGTGATGCCCTTGACCGAGTCGACCATCGCCATTTCCGGACGGTGGCTGTACACCTCGTGGATGTCGTGGAGGATCTCTTCCTGCTGGGAGGCTGGCAGCGACTTGATCTTGTCGTAGACGCTGGAGATGCCGTTGTTCGGGTTCACGCCCAGCTCTTCGAAGAGCTGGCCGTACTTCTCGAACACGTCCTTGTAGTAGACGGTGACGGCGTGGCCGAAGACGATCGGGTGGGAGATCTTCATCATGGTGGCCTTAACGTGCAGGGACCACATGACGCCGGTTTCCTTGCAGTCCTGCAGGGTCTTCTCGAAGAAGGCGCGCAGCTTGCTGCAGCTCATGAACATGCTGTCGAGGACTTCGCCGTCCTGCATCTTCAGGGTCTTCTTGGTCTCGACCTTGCCGTCCTTGCCGACGAACTCGATGCGGACTTCACCGGCCTTGGGGATGGTGACCGATTGCTCGCTGGAGAAGAAGTCGCCGCCACGCATGTAGTCGGCGTGGGAGCGCGAAGCCATGCTCCACTTGCCCATGCTGTGCGGGTGCTTGCGGGCGTAGGCTTTCACGGCGGCCGGAGCGCGGCGGTCGGAGTTGCCTTCGCGCAGGACCGGGTTCACGGCGCTGCCCAGGACCTTGGCGTAGCGGGCGCGGGTGTCTTTCTCTTCGTCGGTCTGCGGGTCTTCCGGGAAGTCCGGAACGGCGTAGCCCAGCTTCTGCAGCTCGGCGATGGCGCCCTTGAGCTGCGGTACCGAGGCGGAGATGTTCGGCAGCTTGATGATGTTGGCTTTGGCGTCGGTGGCCAGTTGAGCCAGGTAGGCCAGATCGTCTTCGATCGCCTTGTCGCCGAGCTTGTCAGCGAAGGAGGCCAGGATACGGCCCGAAAGAGAGATGTCGCGGGTCTCGACGTCGATGCCGGCGGAGGCGGCAAAGGCTTTTACGATGGGGAGAAGCGAATAGGTTGCGAGGGCGGGTGCTTCGTCGGTGAAGGTGTAGGTGATCTTCGAGCGGATGGACATCTCGTTCTAACTCTCTTCTTTGCTGGGCGCGCACAGAGTCTCGAATCGCGTTGGTACACGCTTGCGTTCAACGAAGTGGTTGACCGACCTTCGAGATTTGCCGCGGGGATATTGGGGCGCCAGTAGAGCGTTGTACGGCGGGATCCTGGTGGGGACGTGCGCCGCTGCGAGGAGAGAGTCTGGTCCCAGACTGCTCGGACCTCGATGACCATTAAGTCATGCCGGCCAGTATACCACCCTAAAGGCAGGGTGAAGCGCGTCCCTTTTTTAGACTAAGGAATGATGTGGTTCGATCATCGACTTGTGAGCTACCCTCAGTGGCTGCAAGAGGGTTTCAACCAAAAAGCGGAGTTCAGCATGGGATACCAAAAGATCCAGGTGCCGGCCGGTGACAAAATCACCGTCAACGCCGATATGTCCTTGAATGTACCGAAGAACCCGATCATCCCTTTCATCGAGGGTGATGGCATTGGCGTGGATATCAGCCCGGTCATGATCAAGGTCGTCGACGCTGCCGTCGAGAAAGCCTACAAGGGCGACCGCAAGATTGCATGGATGGAAGTCTACGCTGGCGAGAAGGCCACTCAGGTCTACGACCAGGACACCTGGCTGCCCCAGGAAACCCTGGACGCCGTCCGTGATTACGTCGTGTCTATCAAGGGGCCGCTGACGACCCCGGTGGGCGGTGGCATCCGCTCCCTCAACGTGGCCTTGCGCCAGCAGCTCGACCTGTATGTCTGCCTGCGCCCGGTACGCTGGTTCGAAGGTGTCCCCAGCCCGGTGAAGAAGCCCGGCGACGTGGACATGGTGATCTTCCGCGAGAACTCCGAAGACATCTACGCCGGTGTCGAGTGGAAGGCGGGTTCCCCCGAGGCGCAGAAGGTCATCAAGTTCCTCACCGAGGAAATGGGCGTCAAGAAGATCCGTTTCACCAATGATTGCGGCATCGGCATCAAGCCGGTTTCCCAGGAGGGCACCAAGCGCCTGGTGCGCAAGGCCCTGCAATATGCCGTGGACAATGACCGCAGCTCGGTCACCATCGTCCACAAGGGCAATATCATGAAATTCACCGAGGGTGCGTTCAAGGACTGGGGCTACGAAGTGGCTCGCGACGAGTTCGGCGCCCAGCTGCTCGACGGCGGTCCGTGGATGCAGTTCAAGAATCCGACTACCGGCAGGAATATCGTGGTAAAGGACGTGATCGCCGACGCCATGCTGCAGCAGATCCTGCTGCGTCCGGCCGAGTACGATGTGATCGCCACCCTCAACCTGAACGGCGACTACCTGTCCGACGCCCTGGCGGCGGAGGTGGGCGGCATTGGCATCGCGCCGGGCGCCAACCTGTCCGACTCGGTGGCCATGTTCGAGGCGACCCACGGCACCGCGCCCAAGTACGCCGGCCTGGACAAGGTCAACCCGGGTTCGGTGATCCTTTCGGCCGAGATGATGCTGCGTCACATGGGCTGGCCGGAAGCGGCGGACCTGATCATCGATGGCGTCAACGGCGCCATCGCGGCCAAGACCGTGACCTACGACTTCGAGCGACTGATGGACGGCGCCAAGCTGCTGTCGTGCTCCGAGTTCGGCGACGCGATCATCGCCAAGATGTAACCGGGTGATGCTTCGCCCATGAAAAAGGCCGGCTTGCTGCCGGCCTTTTTCGTTTCGTCTGATCCGTGACGAATCAGGCTTCCGCCGTGAGGTTCTCTACCTCGCTGCTCGGGGCAGCTTGTGCGGACGGGGTGGATGCATTGGCGTTGACGGGCTGGATGTTCACCGCGTGCAACCCCTTCGGACCTTGCAGGATCTCGAAACTGACGGGTTGGCCGGCCTTGAGAGTCTTGTAGCCATCCATCTGGATTGCCGAGTAGTGAGCAAACAGGTCCTCATCTCGGCCATCAGCCAGGATGAAACCGTAGCCCTTGGCGTTGTTGAACCACTTGACCTTACCGCTGAGCATGCTGATATCCCTCTGCAAAGGACTCCATCGCTGGAGTATCATCCACTACTATTCCGCTATGCCTTTTCCTGAAGACTGGCGTCCGGAACTCCTGATACCCTCCGGGGGGTATCCTTTGGTTGTAACACCCTTTTGCCGTTAGTCAAGGCGGCGTCGTCTGGGCCTGGGAGGCGTTTCAAACTCCGGTCGGCCCACTCATTCACCCACTCGCAAAGCTTTTATTCCAGCATGCATGCAAGTAGCCAGATTCGACTAACATTCAATCAGGACCGCCCGGATCCATTGGAAGACGACGGGGCGGGGCTGGCGGTTGAAGAAGCCAAGCCTGCCCTGAAGGCGCCATCGATGTATCGGGTCATCATGTTCAACGATGATTACACCCCGATGGATTTCGTGGTTGAGGTGCTCGAGTTGTACTTCAACATGAACCGCGAGCAGGCAACCAAGGTCATGTTGACCGTGCATACCCAGGGCAAGGCGCACTGCGGGACCTTTACCCGAGATGTTGCGGAAACCAAAGCCATGCAGGTCAATCAATATGCGAGGGAGAGCCAACATCCACTGTTGTGCGAAATTGAGATAGAAGGTTGATGCGGATGTTTGGGAGCGAGGTGAAGTCATGTTGAATCGAGAGCTCGAAGTCACCCTCAATCTCGCCTTCAAGGAGGCGCGGGCGAAGCGGCATGAGTTCATGACCGTTGAGCACTTGCTGTTGGCGCTTCTGGATAATGAAGCCGCCGCGACGGTTCTGAAGGCGTGCGGTGCGAATCTGGACAAGCTGCGGCGAGACCTGCAGGAGTTCATCGATTCCACCACCCCGCTGATCCCCCAGCACGACGAGGATCGTGAAACCCAGCCGACCCTGGGCTTCCAGCGTGTCCTGCAGCGTGCCGTGTTCCACGTGCAGAGCTCCGGCAAGCGCGAGGTCACCGGAGCCAACGTGCTGGTCGCCATCTTCAGCGAGCAGGAGAGCCAGGCGGTATTCCTGCTCAAGCAGCAGAGCGTCGCGCGGATCGACGTGGTCAACTACATCGCCCACGGTATCTCCAAGGTGCCGGGTCATGCCGAGCATTCCGACAGCGAACAGGAGATGCAGGACGAGGAGGGCGGCGAGTCTTCCACTTCCAGCCATCCGCTGGACGCCTATGCCAGCAACCTGAACGACCTGGCGCGCCAGGGCCGAATCGACCCGCTGGTCGGTCGTGAGTCGGAAGTCGAGCGCGTCGCGCAGATCCTTGCCCGTCGCCGCAAGAACAACCCGCTGCTGGTCGGTGAGGCCGGCGTCGGCAAGACCGCCATTGCCGAAGGGCTGGCCAAGCGGATCGTCGACGGCCAGGTGCCCGACCTGCTGTCCGACAGCGTCGTCTATTCCCTGGACCTGGGCGCGCTGTTGGCGGGCACCAAATACCGCGGCGACTTCGAGAAGCGCTTCAAGGCGCTGCTCAACGAGCTGCGCAAGCGCCCGCATGCGGTGCTGTTCATCGACGAAATCCACACCATCATCGGCGCCGGTGCGGCGTCGGGCGGGGTGATGGATGCGTCCAACCTGCTGAAGCCGCTGCTGTCGTCCGGTGAGATCCGCTGCATCGGCTCGACTACCTTCCAGGAATTCCGTGGCATCTTCGAGAAGGACCGTGCGCTGGCTCGTCGCTTCCAGAAGGTCGACGTCACCGAGCCGTCCGTCGAGGATACCTTCGGCATCCTGAAGGGCCTGAAGCCTCGCTTCGAGCAGCACCACCACATCGAGTACAGCGATGAAGCGCTGCGTGCCGCCGCCGAGCTGGCCGCCCGCTACATCAACGACCGGCACATGCCGGACAAGGCCATCGACGTGATCGACGAGGCGGGTGCCTACCAACGCCTGCAGCCGGAAGAGAAGCGTGTCAAACGCATCGAAGTGCCGCAGGTCGAGGATATCGTTGCGAAGATCGCGCGGATTCCGCCCAAGCACGTCTCCAGCTCTGACAAGGAGCTGCTGCGCAACCTCGAACGCGACCTGAAGCTGACCGTGTTCGGCCAGGCGGCGGCCATCGAGTCGCTGTCCACTGCCATCAAGCTGTCACGCGCCGGTCTCAAGTCGCCGGACAAGCCCGTTGGTTCCTTCCTGTTCTCCGGCCCGACCGGGGTGGGCAAGACCGAGGTGGCTCGCCAGCTGGCCAAGGCGCTGGGTGTGGAACTGGTGCGCTTCGACATGTCCGAGTACATGGAGCGGCATACCGTGTCCCGTCTGATCGGCGCGCCTCCGGGCTACGTCGGTTTCGACCAGGGTGGCCTGCTGACCGAAGCTATCACCAAGACGCCGCACTGCGTGCTGCTGCTGGACGAGATCGAGAAGGCGCATCCGGAGGTCTTCAACCTGCTGCTACAGGTGATGGACCACGGCACCCTGACCGACAACAACGGACGCAAGGCGGATTTCCGCAACGTCATCCTGATCATGACCACCAACGCTGGCGCAGAAACCGCGGCGCGGGCCTCCATCGGCTTCACGCAGCAGGACCACTCCACCGATGCCATGGACGTGATCAAGAAGAGCTTTACGCCGGAGTTTCGCAACCGTCTGGACACCATCATCCAGTTTGGCCGCCTGAGTCACGAAACCATCAAGAGCATCGTCGACAAGTTCCTCACCGAACTGCAGGCGCAGTTGGAGGACAAGCACGTGCAGATCGAGGTCAGCGATGCGGCGCGCGGCTGGCTGGCGGACAAGGGCTACGATCCGCAGATGGGTGCTCGCCCGATGGCGCGGCTGATCCAGGACAAGATCAAGCGGCCCCTGGCCGAGGAGATCCTGTTCGGCGAACTGGCCGAGCACGGCGGTGTGGCCCACGTGGATCTGAAGGATGGCGAGCTGGCCTTCGAGTTCGAAGTGATTGCCGCGGAACCGGCCTGACGCTGCTCATACCTGAGGTGCAAACGAAAACGCCCGGCAATGCCGGGCGTTTTTCTGTGTGCCGGACTTTACCGGCACCTACCGTCTGTCAGCGAGCGCGGTAGGTGATGCGACCCTTGGACAGGTCGTAGGGCGTCAGTTCAACGCGAACTTTGTCGCCAGTCAGGATGCGGATGTAATTCTTGCGCATCTTCCCGGAGATGTGCGCGGTAACGACGTGCCCGTTCTCCAACTCCACGCGGAACATGGTGTTGGGCAGGGTGTCGACGACAGTGCCTTCCATTTCGAAGCTGTCTTCTTTCGACATGCAGTAGAACCCTCGGTATCTATGGTTGCCTGAAGTTTCAGGGCATTAAAAAAGGCACACATTGTGCCTGAAATCGCCCCACAACGCCAATGGGTGTTTTCGCTTCAGTTCAGCGCCACCCAGCGCTGGTTCACGAAAAGCTCGATGGGGCGGTACTGGGTCTTGTAGTTCATCTTCCGGCAATTCTTGATCCAGTAGCCCAGGTAGACGGCGTGCAGGCCGAGACGCTCGGTCTCGCCAACCTGCCAGAGGATGGCGAAGCGGCCCAGGCTGCGGCGCTCCTCATCCGGGTCGTAGAAGGTATAGACGGCGGAAAGGCCGTTGGGCAGGACGTCGGTGACCGCCACAGCGAGCAGGCGGCCCTGCAGGCGGAACTCGAAGAAGCAGCTGAATGGCAGGTCGCGCACCAGGAAGGTGGCGAACTGATCGCGGCTGGGCGGATACATGTCCCCGTCGGCATGGCGCTGCTCGATGTAGCGCATGTACAGGGCGTAGTACTCCTCGGTGAAGGCGGGCCGCTTGCGAATCACTTCCAGGTCGCCGTTGCGCTTGATGATGCGCTTCTGCTGGCGGTTCGGCTGGAAGCCGGCGGCGGGAATTCGCGCCGGGATGCAGGCTGTGCAGTGCTGGCAATGCGGCCGGTAGAGGTGTTCGCCGCTGCGCCGGAAGCCCACCTCTGACAGCGAGGCATACAACTGCGCGTCCATGGGCTGGCTGGGGTCGAGGAACAGGGTGGTGGCCTGCTCTTCGGGCAGATAGCTGCATGGATGCGGTTGCGTGGCGTAAAACTTCAGGCGGGCGAGCTCGGTCATCATCAACCCCTGCGAGTTCCCTCAGGCAAGTTTAAGACAGGCTGAGCGGGTATGCCTGCGAAGTCCAGTCCTGCGATGGTGTTTCGTCGAGATGCCGGCGCAGGTAGCTGGCGAATTCGCTGCGGGAAATGGCGCGGGCGCCGAAGCTGTGCAGGTGTTCGGTCGGCATCTGGCAGTCGATCATCACGAACCCTGCGGCCTTCAGGCGCTGCACGAGGGTAACGAAGGCGACCTTGGAGGCATTGTCGGCGCGGCTGAACATGGATTCGCCGAAGAACAGGCGACCGATGGCCAGCCCGTAAAGCCCGCCCACCAGTTCATCGCCTTGCCAGGCTTCCGCCGAATGGGCGACGCCCAGGCGGTGCAGCTGGCAATAGGCGTCCTGCATCGGCGTGGTGATCCAGGTGCCATCGGCATAGTCGCGCGGGCCGGCGCAGCCGTGGATGACCTGCTCGAAGGCCTGGTCGACGGTGACCTGGTAGCGCTGCTGGCGGATGAGCTTGGCTAGGCTGCGGGAGACGTGCAGCTCGGCGGGGAAGAGCACGGTGCGTGGATCCGGCGACCACCAGAGGATCGGCTGGCCGTCCTGGTACCAGGGGAAGCAGCCGTGGCGGTAGGCCTGGATCAGGCGCTGCGGATTGAGATCCCCTCCAGCCGCAAGCAGGCCGTTGGGCTCGTGCAGGGCCTTGTCGAGGGGCGGGAAGTCGAAATTGCTGCGGGAAAGCCACTTGAGCATAGGGAGGAGGGGAGGGCGGGCCTCCCCTTGCGCCGATCAGTTGTCGTCGAGGAACTTTTCGGCGTCCAGCGCGGCCATGCAGCCGGCGCCGGCGGAGGTGATCGCCTGGCGATAGACGTGGTCGGCCACGTCGCCGGCGGCGAAGACGCCGTCGATGCTGGTCAGGGTCGCATTGCCTTCGGCGCCGCCCTTGATCTTCAGGTAGCCGTCATGCATCTCCAGCTGGCCCTTGAACAGGTCGGTGTTGGGCTTGTGACCGATGGCGATGAACACGCCGGCCAGGTCCAGCTGGCGGGTTTCGCCGCTGTCGACGTCCTTCAGGCGAACGCCGACAACGCCCATGTTGTCGCCCAGGACTTCATCCAGGGTGGTGTTCCAGTGCAGGCGCACGTTGCCGTTCCTGGCCTTCTCGAACAACTTGTCCTGGAGAATCTTCTCCGAGCGCAGCTTGTCGCGGCGGTGGATGAGGTGGACTTCCTTGGCGATGTTGGACAGGTAAAGCGCCTCTTCCACGGCGGTGTTGCCGCCGCCGACCACGCAGACCACCTGATTGCGGTAGAAGAAACCGTCACAGGTGGCGCAGGCGGAAACGCCCTTGCCCATGAAGGCCTCTTCGGAGGACATGCCCAGATACTGGGCCGAGGCGCCGGTGGCGATGATCAGCGCGTCGCAGGTGTAGGTGCCGCTGTCGCCCTTGAGGGTGAATGGCTTCTGCTGCAACTCGGCGGTGTGGATGTGGTCGTAGACGATCTCGGTATCGAAACGCTTGGCGTGCTGCTCCATGCGCTGCATCAGGGCGGGGCCGGTCAGGCCCTCGACGTCGCCGGGCCAGTTATCGACCTCGGTGGTGGTGGTCAGCTGGCCGCCGGGCTGGATGCCGGTGATGACAACAGGCTTGAGGTTGGCGCGCGCGGCGTACACGGCCGCGGTGTAACCCGCAGGACCGGAGCCCAGGATGATCAGGCGCGAATGCTTGACTTCACTCATAAAAAGACTCCATAAGCCTTTGTCACGTAAGAGAATGCATGCTCCAATTGAGCAGCCGCAAAGCGGTGTTGGGCTATGCTACACCGAACCCCGGAAAGCCGGCAAAAGCGCAGTCGGGCACACCCGGGCTCGTGGCATCGGCCGGCCAAAGCCGTACAATAGGCCCGTTTCGCGGCCCAACGACTCTCGGACGCGCGTATAGCGCAGGAATAGAAGCGTTTTGAAGGACACCACAGCAAGCCATGCCGCCGCCTGGCGCCAGCAACTGCATTACCGTCTGAAGGAAGGGGCCCTGATCGCGCTCGGCGCGCTCTGCCTTTACCTGTGGATGGCACTGCTCACCTACGATTCCTCCGATCCGGGCTGGAGCCACTCCAGCCACGTCGAGCAGGTGCAGAACGCGGCCGGCCGCCTGGGCGCGCTGAGCGCCGACATCCTGTTCATGGTGCTGGGCTACTTCGCCTACCTGTTCCCGCTGCTGCTGGCGGTGAAGACCTATCAGGTCTTCCGCAAGCGCCACATGCCCTGGGAGTGGAGCGGCTGGCTGTTCTCCTGGCGGCTGATCGGCCTGGTGTTCCTGGTCCTGTCCGGCTCCGCGCTGGCCTATATCCATTTCCACACCAGCGGGGCCCACATGCCGGCCACGGCTGGCGGCGCGCTGGGTGAAAGCCTGGGCCAACTGGGCATCAATGCGCTGAACGTGCAGGGCAGCACCCTGCTGTTCCTGGCGCTGTTCCTGTTCGGCATGACGGTGTTCGCCGACCTGTCGTGGTTCAAGGTGATGGACGTCACCGGCAAGATCACCCTCGACCTCTTCGAGCTGATCCACAACGCCACCAATCGCTGGTGGAGCGCTCGCAGCGAGCACAAGCAGTTGGTCGCCCAGTTGCGCGAAGTCGACGAGCGCGTGGCCGAAGTCGCCGCGCCCATCGTTGCCGACCGCCGCGAGCAGGCCAAGGTCAAGGAGCGCCTGATCGAGCGCGAGGAAGCGCTGGTCAAGAGCGTGCAGGAGCGCGAGAAGCGCGTGGCGCCGAAGATCGACGTCCCGCCGCCGCCCACCAAGCCGGCGGAGCCGAGCAAGCGCGTGCTGAAAGAAAAGCAGGCGCCGCTGTTCGTCGATACCGCCGTGGAAGGCACGCTGCCGCCGCTGTCGATCCTCGATCCGGCGTCGGAAAAGAAGCAGAGCTACTCGCCGGAATCCCTGGAGGCCATGTCGCGCCTGTTGGAGATCAAGCTCAAGGAGTTCGGCGTCGAAGTCATAGTCGAGTCCGTGCATCCGGGCCCGGTGATCACCCGTTTCGAAATCCAGCCGGCCGCCGGCGTGAAGGTCAGCCGCATCTCCAACCTGGCCAAGGACCTGGCGCGCTCGCTGGCGGTGATCAGCGTGCGCGTGGTGGAAGTCATCCCCGGCAAGACCACCGTCGGCATCGAGATTCCCAACGAAGACCGGCAGATGGTGCGCTTCTCCGAAGTGCTGATGACGCCGGAATACGACGAGCACAAGTCCACCGTGCCGCTGGCCCTGGGCCATGACATCGGTGGCAACCCGATCATCACTGACCTGGCGAAGATGCCGCACCTGCTGGTGGCCGGTACCACCGGTTCCGGTAAGTCGGTGGGCGTGAACGCCATGCTGCTGTCGATCCTGTTCAAGTCCACGCCCGAGGAGGCGCGGCTGATCATGATCGACCCGAAGATGCTGGAGCTGTCGATCTACGAAGGCATTCCGCACCTGCTCTGCCCGGTGGTCACCGACATGAAGGAGGCCGCCAACGCGCTGCGCTGGAGCGTCGCCGAGATGGAGCGCCGCTACAAGCTGATGGCGGCCATGGGCGTGCGTAACCTCGCGGGCTTCAATCGCAAGGTGAAGGACGCCGAGGAGGCCGGCACGCCGCTGACCGACCCGCTGTACCGCCGCGAGAGCATGGAAGACGAAGCGCCGTTGCTGCAGACCCTGCCGACCATCGTGGTGGTGGTCGACGAATTCGCCGACATGATGATGATCGTCGGCAAGAAGGTGGAAGAGCTGATCGCCCGTATCGCCCAGAAGGCACGTGCGGCGGGCATCCACCTGATCCTGGCGACCCAGCGCCCGTCGGTGGACGTGATCACCGGCCTGATCAAGGCGAACATTCCGACCCGTATCGCCTTCCAGGTCTCCAGCAAGATCGACTCGCGCACCATCCTCGACCAGGGCGGCGCCGAGCAATTGCTCGGCCACGGCGACATGCTCTACCTGCCGCCGGGTACCGGCCTGCCGATCCGCGTACATGGCGCGTTCGTCTCCGACGACGAGGTGCACCGGGTCGTCGAGGCATGGAAGCTGCGCGGCGCGCCGAACTACATCGAGGACATCCTCGCCGGCGCCGAGGAAGGCGGTGGCGGTTCGTTCGAAGGTGGCGGTGGCGGCGAAGGCGGCGAGGGCAGCGAGGACGATCCGCTCTACGACGAGGCCGTGCGCTTCGTGACCGAAAGTCGCCGGGCTTCGATCTCCGCCGTGCAGCGCAAGCTGAAGATCGGCTACAACCGCGCCGCGCGGATGATCGAGGCGATGGAAATGGCCGGCGTGGTCACCCCGATGAATACCAACGGCTCGCGCGAAGTCATCGCGCCGGCCCCGATCCGTGATTGATTCGACTTCGAGGATTTCGATGCGTCTGATCCGCCTGTTGTTCGTTGCTGCGCTGGCTGTCGCCGGCGTCCAGGCCCATGCCGACGAAGCTGCCGCGCAGCGCCTGAGCGGGATGCTCACCAAAGCCCAGACCATGACCGCGCGCTTCTCCCAACTGACCCTGGACGGCAGCGGCACCCGCCTGCAGGAGACCGCCGGCAACCTGGGCCTCAAACGCCCGGGCCTGTTCCGCTGGCACACCGATGCGCCGAACGAGCAGTTGCTGATTTCCAACGGCGAGAAGATCTGGCTGTACGACCCGGACCTGGAGCAGGTGACCATCCAGAAGCTCGACCAGCGCCTGACCCAGACCCCGGCGCTGCTGCTCTCCGGCGATGTGTCGAAGATCGGCCAGAGCTTCGACATCACCGCCAAGGACGGGGGCAATGTGGTCGACTTCACCTTGAAGCCCAAATCCAAGGACACCCTCTTCGACAGCCTGCGGATTTCCTTCCGCAGCGGCGTGGTGAACGACATGCAGCTGATCGACAGTGTCGGCCAGCGCACCAATATCCTGTTCTTCGACGTGAAGATGAATGAGGCGATGGACGCCAAGCAGTTCGTCTTCGAGGTGCCCAAGGGCGTCGACGTCATCCAGGAATGATCGGCGCCCCGGCGCCATGCTTGTAAGTCATAGGTAAGACCTTGGATCTGTTCCGCTCCGCCCCCGTTTCCCAGCCCCTGGCCGCGCGCCTGCGCGCGACCAGCCTGGACGAGTACGTCGGCCAGGAGCACCTGCTCGCCCGCGGCAAGCCGCTGCGCGAGGCGCTGGAGCAGGGCGCGCTGCACTCGATGATCTTCTGGGGCCCGCCCGGGGTCGGCAAGACCACCCTGGCGAAGCTGCTGGCCCAGGTCACCGACGCGCACTTCGAGACCATCTCGGCGGTGCTTTCGGGGGTGAAGGAAATCCGCCAGTCGGTGGAAGTGGCCAAGCAGCATGCTGCGCAGTACGGCCGCCGCACCATCCTCTTCGTCGACGAAGTGCACCGCTTCAACAAGAGCCAGCAGGACGCCTTCCTGCCCTATGTGGAAGATGGCACGCTGATTTTCATCGGCGCGACCACCGAAAACCCGTCCTTCGAACTGAATAACGCGCTGCTCTCGCGTGCCCGCGTCTACGTGTTGAAAAGCCTGGACGAAGCGGCCCTGCGCCGGCTGGTCGAGCGTGCGCTGACCGAAGAGAAGGGCCTGGGCAAGCGCAACCTGAGCCTGCCCGACGACAGCTTCGCCATCCTCTTGGCCGCCGCCGATGGCGATGGCCGGCGCCTGCTCAACCTGCTTGAGAACGCCTCCGACCTCGCCGAGGACAACGGCGAGATCAGCGCCGAGCTGCTGCAGAACCTGCTGGGCGATACACGTCGTCGCTTCGACAAGGGCGGCGAGGCCTTCTACGACCAGATCAGCGCGCTGCACAAGTCGGTGCGTGGCTCCAGTCCGGACGGCGCGCTGTATTGGTATTCGCGCATGCTCGATGGCGGCTGCGATCCGCTGTACATCGCCCGTCGCGTGGTGCGCATGGCCAGCGAGGACATCGGCAACGCCGATCCGCGCGCCCTGACCCTGTGCCTTCACGCCTGGGATGTGCAGGAGCGGCTCGGCAGCCCGGAGGGTGAGCTGGCGATTGCGCAGGCTATCGTGTACCTGGCCTGCGCGCCGAAGAGCAATGCCGTCTACAACGCCTACAACACGGCGCGCCGTGACGTGGCGGAGAGCGGTTCGCTGGAAGTGCCGCTGCATCTGCGCAACGCACCGACCAAGCTGATGAAGAACCTGGGCTATGGCGACGAATACCGCTATGCCCATGACGAGCCGGATGCCTATGCGGCCGGAGAAGACTACTTCCCCGAGTCCATGGAACCGCGCCAGTATTACCAACCCGTACCGCGCGGGCTGGAACTGAAGATCGGCGAAAAGCTGCGCCACCTGGCCAGCCTCGACAAGGCCAGTTCCCGCCGTCGCAGAAAATCCTGAAGTGGCGCCCGCGAGCGCCGCCTGACACTAGACACGAGAAGACACCATGCTCGATTCCAAACTGGTTCGTACCCAGCCGCAGGAAGTGGCCGAACGCCTGGCCACCCGTGGCTTCACCCTGGACGTGGCGCGCATCGAAGCGCTGGAGAGCCAGCGCAAATCCGTGCAGACCCGCACCGAAACCCTGCAGGCCGAGCGCAACGCGCGTTCCAAGGCCATCGGCCTGGCGATGAAGAATGGCGAGGACGTTGCGCCGCTGAAGGCCGAGGTCAACCGCATGGCCGAGGAGCTGGAATCCGGCAAGCGCGAGTTGGACGCCATCCAGGCAGAGCTGGACAGCCTGCTGCTGAACATCCCGAACCTGCCCCACGAGTCCGTGCCGGTGGGCGCAGATGAAGACGACAACGTCGAAGTCCGCCGCTGGGGCACCCCGCGCACCTTCGATTTCGAGATCAAGGACCACGTCGCACTCGGCGAGAAACACGGCTGGTTGGACTTCGAGACCGCCGCCCGCCTGTCCGGCGCGCGCTTCGCCCTGATGCGCGGCCCGATCGCCCGCCTGCACCGCGCCCTGGCGCAGTTCATGATCGACCTGCACACCCGCGAGCACGGTTACGAGGAGGCCTACACCCCTTACCTGGTGCAGGCTCCGGCGCTGCAAGGCACCGGCCAGCTGCCGAAGTTCGAGGAAGACCTGTTCAAGATCCAGCGCGAAGACGAAGCGGACCTGTACCTGATCCCGACCGCCGAAGTCTCGCTGACCAACATCGTTGCCGGGCAGATCCTCGATGCGAAGGAGCTGCCGCTGAAGTTCGTCGCCCACACCCCCTGCTTCCGCAGCGAAGCCGGTGCTTCGGGCCGCGACACCCGCGGCATGATTCGCCAACACCAGTTCGACAAGGTCGAGATGGTGCAGATCGTCGAGCCGTCCAAGTCCTGGGAAGCCCTGGAAAGCCTGGTCGGCAATGCCGAGAAGGTCCTCCAGGCCCTGGAGCTGCCGTACCGCGCCCTGGCTCTGTGCACCGGCGACATGGGCTTCGGCGCTGCCAAGACCTACGATCTGGAAGTTTGGGTGCCGAGCCAGGACAAGTACCGCGAGATTTCCTCCTGCTCCAACTGCGGCGACTTCCAGGCCCGCCGCATGCAGGCGCGCTACCGCAACCCGGAAACCGGCAAGCCGGAGCTGGTCCACACCCTCAACGGCTCGGGCCTGGCCGTAGGCCGTACCCTGGTCGCCGTGCTGGAGAACTACCAGCAGGCCGACGGCTCGATCCGCGTGCCGGAAGTGCTCAAGCCGTACATGGCGGGCATCGAGGTAATCGGCTGAGATGGACTTCCTGCCGCTGTTCCACATCCTGCGCGGACGTCGCGCGCTACTGGTCGGCGGCGGTGATGTCGCACTGCGCAAGGCGCGCCTTTTGAGCGATGCCGGCGCGGTGCTGCGAGTCGTGGCTCCGGAGGTGCATTCCGAGCTGCGCGAATTGGTCGAGGAGGGCGCGGGGGAATTGATCCTGCGTCCCTACGCCCAGGGCGATCTGCAGGACTGTGTGTTGGTCATCGCCGCCACGGACGACGAACCGCTCAACGCCCAGGTTTCCCGCGACGCCAATGAGCGCGGCGTACCGGTCAACGTGGTCGACGCTCCAGCCCTGTGCAGCGTGATCTTCCCGGCCATCGTCGATCGTTCGCCGCTGGTGGTAGCGGTCTCCAGCGGCGGCGACGCTCCCGTGTTGGCGCGCCTGTTGCGTGCCAAGCTGGAAACCTGGATACCCGCGACCTACGGCCAGCTGGCTGGCCTGGCCAGCCGCTTCCGCGAGCGGGTGAAGCAACGCCTGCCGGACCTGCAGCAGCGTCGCAAATTCTGGGAAGAGGTGTTCCAGGGCCCGGTCGCCGAGCGCATGCTCGCCGGCCAGCCGGGCGAAGCCGAGCGCCTGCTGGCGGACAAGCTGGAGTCGCCGCAGGCCGAGTCCCGTGGCGAGGTCTATCTGGTCGGCGCGGGTCCAGGTGATCCCGATCTGCTGACCTTCCGCGCCCTGCGCCTGATGCAGCAGGCCGACGTGGTGCTGTATGACCGTCTCGTTGCGCCGGCCATCCTCGAACTGTGTCGCCGTGACGCCGACCGACTCTACGTCGGCAAGCGCCGCGCGGACCACGCCGTGCCCCAGGACGAAATCAATCGCAAACTGGTCGAGCTGGCCCAGCAGGGCAAGCGCGTGCTGCGCCTGAAGGGTGGCGATCCGTTCATCTTCGGTCGTGGTGGCGAGGAGATCGACGAACTGGCGGCCAATGGCATCCCGTTCCAGGTCGTGCCGGGTATTACCGCGGCCAGCGGCTGTGCGGCCTACGCCGGCATCCCGCTGACCCATCGCGATTACGCGCAGTCCGTGCGTTTCGTCACTGGGCACCTGAAGGATGGCAGTACCGATCTTCCCTGGAACGATCTGGTTGCCCCCGGGCAGACCCTGGTTTTCTACATGGGTCTGGTGGGCCTGCCGGTCATCTGCGAGCAACTGGTGCGTCACGGCCGCTCGGCCGACACCCCGGCGGCGCTTGTCCAGCAAGGCACAACGGTGCATCAGAGAGTGTTTACCGGCACGCTGGGCAATCTGCCGGCGTTGGTCGCCGAGCATGAAGTGCATGCGCCGACCCTGGTGATAGTCGGGGAAGTGGTGCAACTGCGCGAGAAGCTCGCGTGGTTCGAGGGGCAGCAGTGAGAGCCCTGCGCGTCGCCATCCTGGGCACCGCGTGTGCCCTGGCTTGCTTCGCCTTGCCGGCCTCTGCGGCCAGCTTCGACTGCAAGAAGGCCAAGCAGGCCGACGAGAAAGCCATCTGCGCGGATCGCCAGCTTTCGGAGATGGATGTGCAGGTGGCGACGACCTACCGCCTGCTGCGCGGCCTGTTCGCCATGGGCATGCGCGGTAACCTGGGTGACTCTCAACTCGCCTGGCTGGAGCAGCGCCGCGCCTGCGGCGCCAACAAGGCCTGCCTCAAGCAGCGCTACCAGGAGCGCCTGGACGCGCTGCAGAAGGTCTACGACGGCATCGACAAACCCATCTGATCTGCTCTTGCTCCAGTAGGAGCGAGCTTGCTCGCGAACCCGGCGCAAACGATCGGCGCCAAGCGTTTGCGAGCAAGCTCGCTCCTACAGGACTGGTGACGAAATCGGCACCTACGGCCGACTCAGCCTTTACGGAAAATACCCTTGCCCGGCAGATGTTCACGCCCGTGCGGGCCGGTGAAATCCTGCTGCGGCCCCAGCGGCACTATGCCGGTCGGGTTGATGGTGCGGTGGCTGGCGTAGTAGTGGTTCTTGATGTGCTGGAAATCGACCGTTCCCGCCACGCCCTCAAGCTGATACAGCTCTCGCAGCCAGCCGGACAGGTTGGGATAGTCCGCCAGGCGCCGCAGGTTGCACTTGAAGTGGCCGTGGTAGACCGCGTCGAAGCGGATCAGCGTGGTGAAAAGGCGCACATCGGCTTCGCTCAGGTACTCGCCGGCGAGGTAGCGCTGCTTGCCCAGGCGCTCCTCCAGCCAGTCCAGTTCGCTGAACAGGGCCTTGAAGGCCTCTTCATAGGCTTCCTGCGTCGTAGCGAAGCCGGCGCGGTACACGCCGTTGTTCACGGCCGGGTAGATGCGTTCGTTCAGTTCATCGATCTGCGCGCGCAGCGGTTCCGGATAGAGGTCCAGCGGGTTGCCGGTGATCCCGTCGAAGGCCGAGTTGAACATGCGGATGATCTCCGCCGATTCGTTGCTGACGATGCGCTGCTCATGCTTGTCCCACAGCACCGGTACGGTGACGCGGCCGGTGTAGTTCGCATCGTCCCTGGTGTAGCGCTGATGGAGGAAGTCCAGGCCGTCGAGCTTGTCGCCGGTAGAGCCGAGCGCCTTGTCGAAGGTCCAGCCATTCTCCAGCATCAGCCAACTGACCACCGAGACGTCGATCAGCGACTCCAGGCCCTTGAGCTGGCGGTAGATCAGCGTGCGATGAGCCCAGGGGCAGGCCAGGGAAACGTAGAGGTGATAGCGGCCGGCTTCGGCGCGGAAGCCGCCTTCGCCGGTGGGGCCGGGCTGGCCATCGGCGGTGATCCAGTTGCGGCGCTGCGCGTTCTCGCGCTGGAAGCTGCCGTCCTTGCTGGTGTCATACCACTGGTCATGCCAGCGGCCATCGATCAACTGTCCCATCTCATTGCTCCAGAAAACGGGGGAGATGGGACCAGTCTATCGGCTATGGCTCGATTGTTTGGTGCAAAAACAGGATTCCAAACATCGATTAAATCGATCTATCCCGTGCGGCCCAGCGCCTATCGGCTTCGGCGAAGGCTTCGTCGCGCTGCAATCCCAGGGCGCGCAGGGCGAGTGCCATGGTTGCGCGGACTGCCAGTTCACCGTACTCGTCCTCGGCTTCGCCGCGCCAGAAGGCGGCCAGTTGAGCCGGGTCCAGCGTTTCCGGCTTCACATGGCGCAGCGGCGACAGCGCCGGCCATTCCTCGTCCCAGGCTTCACCGTCGCGGCAGCCGTAAAGGTGCGAGGTGGCATCGGGGTTCATCTCGATCTCGCCGCCTTCGCCCTTGATGACGATGGCGTAGTCGCCGAGCAGGCGGCTGCCCTCGCGATGCACTTCCTGATAGCCGGGGTGGAAGATGCTCTGCAGGACGCAAGTAGCACCCAGCGGGTTGAGCAGGCGCACGGCCGAGTGCATGGGGGAGCGCAGGCCCAGGGTGTTGCGCAGGTCGATCATGCGCTGCAGGCGCGGCATCCAGTCGACCAGCGGGGCAAAGGCTATGCCTTGGGTATCCAGCGCTTCACGGACCGAATTCCAGTCGCGACACAACGGCAGGCCCAACTGCTCCAACAGCTGTTCGGTGAAGACGCGGCCCGCAGTATGTGCGCCGCCGCCGTGCAGCAGGATGCGGGTGCCGCTGCCGCCAAGACACTTGGCCGCGAGCAGGTACCAGGGCAGGTGGCGCTTCTTGCCGGCATAACTGGGCCAGTCGAGATCCACGGCAATTTTCGGTGCCTGCAGGCGCTGGCGTACGGCCTCGGTGAAGCCGGCCAGCTCCTCGGCGCTTTCCTCCTTGTGTCGCAGCAGCATCAGGAAAGCGCCCAGCTGGGCTTCCTCGACCTTGTCGTCGAGGATCATGCCGAGGGCTTCGCGGGCTTCCTCGCGGGTCAGGCCGCGGGCGCCGCGCTTGCCTTTGCCCAGGATGCGGACGAACTGGGCGAAGGGGTGTTCGGCGGGAGTCTGCAGGACGAGTGGGGAGGCGGTCATAGGCAATTGGTCGGCTTCGGCAGGCCGGCGAGCTTGGCGGCAAGCTTGGCCGGTGTGCCCTTGAACAGGAGGTTGAGGTGCAGGCTGCTGCCCTTTTCCGCGCCCAGCTTCTGGGCGACGTACTTGATCAGTGGGCGGTTGGCCGGCGAGAGCTGAAATTCGCCGTAGAACTCGCGCAGCAACAGGAGGATTTCCCAGTGCTCGGGCGTCAGGTGAATACCCTCATTGTGCGCCAGGGACTCGGCCGCGGCATCGCTCCAGTCTTCGAGGTTGAGGAGATAGCCGTCCTTGTCCAGCGCCAAGGCTTGGCCGTTGACCAGTAGGGTGCTCATAGCCAGGCGTTCACCTTGTCGAAACGGGTGCAGAGTTCGACGAAGCCAGGGTAGTCCACGGCAACCACGCGCGCCGGCACATCGTCCAGGCCGCGGGCCTGCAGGTCTTCGAGCAGGGCGAAGAGCGGGTTGGCTGCGGGCATCAGCTCCAGGGCCTGGCAGGGGGCGGTGCCGTCGCGCAGTGCATAGACGGCGTCGCCGGTCAGCAGCAGGCCGTCGTCGGGGCCGAGCAGGTGCAGGCAGCTGGCGAGCCGGCCGTCATTGAAGGGGGAGTGCGAGAGCAGGTGGAGAGTAGTCATCAGATCGTGATCACCTGATCGTGGTTTTGCAGCAGGTCGCGTAGTGCGGCATCGTCCAGCGCTTGGGCGGGCAGGGTCAGGCTGGTGCCGTCCAGCCCGCGTTCGGCAAGGCTGCGGCTGCTGGTATAGAGCGCTTCCACGCCGAACAGTGGCAATGCTTGCAGATTGGCCTGCAGGTCCTTCTGTTCGACCGTGCCGGGGCGTTGGTCCGGCGCCAACTGGAAAACGCCGTCATCGAGGAAAAGCATCGAGACCGGCAGATCGAAGGCACCGCCCGCCAGGGCGATATCCAGGGCCTCACGGGCGCCGGGGCCGGCCCAGGGCGCCTGGCGGCTGATGATCAACAGGGACTTGGCCATCAGTTGCCTCCGAAGCAGACCAAACGGTCCGCCAGTTGCGCTGCTTCATGCAGCTGGCCCAGGCCGGAAAGGTCCCAGGGTGCCTGCAGGTTTGCGGCGGGGCGCGAATAACGGTTGGCTTCCTCGCTGTTCAGCACGCCACGGCGCAGCGCGGCGGCGATGCAGACCACGCCGTCCAACCGGTGATCGGCGACAAAGCGTGTCCAGGCAGCGGCGACATCCAGTTCGTCCTGGCTGGCGACGGCGTTCGCCGAAGCGCTGTGCACGCCATCCTGGTAGAAGAACAGCCGGCTGATTTCATGCCCACCGGCCAGCGCAGCTTCGGCAAAGCGCAGTGCGCGTCGGGCTGCCGGCGAGTGCGGCGGGGAGAAGAGGGCGATGACGAACTTCATGGAGCGGGTCCGATCGGAGAATTTTCGCTGGATGATACGGCGCAATACAGATATTTGCCGCGCCGAAAATGAAAAAAGCCCGTCGAGACGGGCTTTTTCCTGAGGGCGAGGGTCAGTCGTCGCTGCCCATGATGCCGAAGAGCTGCAGCAGGCTGATGAACAGGTTGTAGATCGAGACGTACAGGCTGATGGTGGCCATGATGTAGTTGCGCTCGCCACCGTGGATGATCGCGCTGGTCTGGAACAGGATCATCGCCGAGGAGAACAGCACGAAGCCCGCGCTGACAGCCAGTTGCAGGCCGCTGATCTGGAAGAACATCGACACCAGCACGGCGCCCAGCAGCACGAAGAAGCCCGCGGTGATGAAGCCGGACAGGAAGCTCATGTCCTTGCGGGTGGTCAGCACGTAGGCGGACAGGCCGAAGAACACCAGGGCAGTCATGAAGAAGGCCGAGGAAATCACGCTCGCGCCGTTGGTCATGCCCAGGTACATGTTGAGGATCGGGCCAAGGGTGTAGCCCATGAAGCCAGTGAGGGCGAAGGTGCTGACCAGGCCCCAGCCGCTGTTGCGCAGCTTCACGGTGAGGAAGAACAGGCCGTAGAAGCCCAGCAGGGTAACGATCGGCCCTAGGTAGGGCAGGCGCAGCTGCTGCGAGGCGAAGGCCACCAGGCCGCTGAAGGCCAGGGTCAGGGCCAGCAGGCCGTAGGTATTGCGCAGGACGCCGCTGACCTCTTTCTGCTCCACGGCTGTGGAGTCGAGATATTGCCGTTCTTGCATGTCGAGACACTCCTGTTAAGCGGGATACGGATCCATGACCGTAGTGGCGATCATCATAACAGAGGGAAAAGCGCGCTGAATCATCAGAGTTTGACAGTGTGTTGCGATCCGGTAATATTGCCGCCCGCTCATGTGGAAGCGTGGCCGAGTGGTTTAAGGCAACGGTCTTGAAAACCGTCGACGGGCAACTGTCCTAGAGTTCGAATCTCTACGCTTCCGCCACTATTACAACGCTGAAAGCCCCGCACTGCGGGGCTTTCGCGTTTCTGGCGATGAAAGTCGCTTGTTCGGTTTACTTCCAATAACGCATCGCGTTCACGACGATTGCGTTCCACAAGTTGAACAACGTCAGAAAACCCCGTCATCCCGATAGATGATTCTGTAGGACGTCGGTCCGCTCAGTTAAACTTCAAGTACCACCCTCCGGAAAATCCTGAATGAACCAAGTCGAAGATCTCGAACGGCAGATGCGCGAAGCGCTGGGCGTTGCGCCGAAAAAGGCGAAAACCACTCGGGAAGCCAGTAATCCCATGCGGGGCTATCTGATAGTGCTTAGCGTGCGCGGCGAGAGCGGACCTGCCTTTCGCTTCGAGCATCGATCGCGTTCGCTGAGCCGCACCGAGGCAATACTGGAAGCGGAGAAGGCCGCGCGCACCGCGGGCTACAAGCCGTGGGCCCTGCTGGATGCCGTCGAAGCCTGAGGTCCATTGACAAGGAGTCAGGCTGTGGCGGGGGTATTGGCTATCTGTGGCGTTCTGCTGAGCGGTATTGCCTGGCTGGCCTTGCGCAAGGCGCGCCGCGCCGATAGCACCCAGCAGAACGACAATTCCCACTACGATTCGGCCGGCTTGTTCGGCTCGGTCGCCAGTAATGATTCGCTCCGAGTGGGTGACTACGGCAGCGATTGCGGCAGTGCCGATACCGACGCCGGGGGTGGATGCGACTCTGGCGGAGGAGACTGAGCGCGCCGGGCACATCGATCGCCTTGCATGCCGTCTCCTCATTGACGTCGGTCCCAGTGGCATGGAATTCCCGGTACGGCCGTCCTAGACGGGCTGGCAGCCATCTGTCAGCATTTGACGCGCCTGCGCTGCGTTTCTCTGGCGCTTGCATTTTGGCGAGCCGCTTCCAAGCTAGGTCGTAAGGGCGCTTTCTGTTAAGGTTCGGCAATTGTTCGGAGTCTCTTTTCGGGGCTCGCCATTCCATTCTGTTCGAGGGGTGCTGCGTGATTAAGGTGCTGGTGGTCGACGATCACGATCTGGTGCGCACCGGAATTACCCGCATGCTGGCTGATATCGACGGCCTGCAGGTCGTCGGGCAGGCTGACTCCGGCGAGCGAGGCCTGCAGCTGGCGCGCGAGCTGAAGCCCGATGTCGTGCTCATGGACGTGAAGATGCCCGGTATCGGTGGCCTCGAAGCGACCCGCAAGCTCCTGCGCAGCCAACCTGACGTACGTGTCGTGGTGGTGACGGTTTGCGAGGAGGACCCGTTCCCGACCCGCCTGATGCAGGCCGGCGCGGCTGGTTATCTGACCAAGGGCGCGGCCCTGGACGAGATGGTCCAGGCGATTCGTCAGGTGTTTGCCGGCCAGCGTTATATCAGCCCGCAGATCGCCCAGAACCTCGCGCTGAAATCCTTCGAGCCGGAGCGCAATGCGTCGCCCTTCGATACCCTGTCCGAGCGCGAAATCCAGATCGCGCTGATGATTGCCAACTGCCACAAGGTGCAGAGCATCTCGGACAAGCTGTGCCTCTCGCCCAAGACCGTGAATACCTACCGCTACCGTATCTTCGAGAAACTCTCGATCACCAGTGACGTCGAGCTGGCGTTGCTGGCTGTCCGGCACGGCATGGTCGACGCCAGCAACTGATCATGGTGCAGCAGTTCGATTCGGCGGCTTTCCTGGCCACCTGCAGCGGGCGGCCGGGCGTTTATCGGATGTTCGACGCCGAGGCCAAGCTGCTTTATGTCGGCAAGGCGAAGGACCTCAAGAAGCGCCTTTCCAGCTACTTCCGCAAATCTGGCCTCGCGCCCAAGACTGCCGCGCTGGTAGCGAAGATCGCCCAGGTCGAAACCACCATTACCGCCAACGAGACCGAGGCGCTGTTGCTCGAGCAGACGCTGATCAAGGAATGGCGGCCGCCTTACAACATCCTGCTGCGCGACGATAAGTCCTATCCCTACGTGTTCCTGTCGAGCGAGGACTCGTTCCCGCGCCTGACCATCCACCGGGGCGCAAAGAAGGCGAAAGGGCGTTATTTCGGCCCCTACCCGAGCGCCGGCGCCATTCGCGAAAGCCTCGCCCTGCTGCAGAAGGCCTTCTTCGTGCGCCAGTGCGAGGACAGCTACTACCGAAACCGCATGCGCCCCTGCCTGCAATACCAGATCAAACGCTGCAAGGCTCCTTGTGTCGGGCTGGTGAGCGAGGAGGAGTACGCCGAAGACGTGCGCCACTCGATCATGTTCCTCGAAGGGCGCAGCAATGTGCTGGCGGAGGAGTTGTCCACCAGCATGGAGCAGGCGGCGATGCGCCTGGACTTCGAGAAGGCAGCGGAGCTGCGCGACCAGGTGCAGATCCTGCGGCGCGTTCAGGATCAGCAGAGCATGGAATTCGGTACTGGGAACGTCGACGTGGTGGCGGCTATCGTCACTCCCGGCGGCGCCTGTGTGCACCTGATCAGCGTACGCGGCGGCCGGGTGCTGGGCAGCAAGAACTTCTTCCCGCAGGTGGCGATCGAGGAGGAGGTGGGCGATGTGCTGCTGGCCTTCCTCGGGCAGTACTACCTCAGCCATCACGAGCGCGATCTGCCTAGCGAACTCATCGTCAACGCCGTGCATGAGGACTTCCCGATCCTCGCGTCGGCCATCGAGGAGTCCCGTGGCCGCCTGCTGGAGATCACTCCGCGAGTGCGGGGCACTCGTGCACGCTGGCAGCAGTTGGCAGTGACCAATGCTGAACAGGCGCTCGCAGCCCGGCTTGCGAATCGCCAGCACATGGCGGCACGCTTCGACGCGCTCGGCGAGGCTCTGGACCTGCCCGAGCCGCCGCAGCGGCTCGAGTGCTTCGACATCAGTCATTCCAGCGGCGAGGCGACGGTGGCTTCCTCCGTGGTCTTCGGTCCCGAGGGGGCTTTGAAGTCGGACTATCGCCGCTTCAATATCGAAGGCATCACGGGCGGGGATGATTATGCCGCCATGCACCAGGCGCTGACCCGCCGCTTCAGTCGTTTGAAGGAAGGCGAGGGCAAGATGCCCGACATCCTCCTGGTCGACGGCGGCAAGGGGCAGTTGGCAATGGCGCAGGAGGTGCTTCAGGAGCTGGCGGTCGTCGGGCTGACGCTGCTCGGCGTGGCCAAGGGCGTCACCCGCAAGCCTGGCCTGGAGACGCTCTACCTCAATGACGCCGAGCACGAATTCACCTTGCCCGCCGACTCGCCTGCGCTGCACCTGATCCAGCAGATCCGCGACGAGGCCCACCGCTTCGCGATCACCGGCCACCGTGCACGGCGAGGCAAGGCGCGACGTACCTCGACACTCGAGGACGTTGCCGGTGTGGGACCCAAGCGCCGGCGCGAATTGCTCAAGCATTTCGGTGGGTTGCAGGAACTGGGTCGAGCCAGTATCGATGAAATCGCCAAAGCCCCCGGTATCAGCAAAAAGCTGGCAGAGCAGATTTATGCTGCACTGCACAGCGAGTAGAATGCCGGCTCAACTCGCAGACCTTCCGACCCGATGAATATCCCGAACCTGCTCACACTGCTCCGCGTTCTGCTCATTCCGATCTTCATCCTGCTGTTCTATCTCCCGTTCCCGGCCAGCCACCTGGCCGCCAGTGCGGTATTCGCGCTGGCCGCCGCCACCGATTGGCTGGACGGATATCTCGCGCGCAGGCTCGGGCAGAGCACACCCTTTGGTGCCTTCCTCGATCCGGTGGCGGACAAGTTGATGGTCGCCACCGCCTTGGTGCTGCTGGTGGAGGAGCATGCGAACCTGTGGCTGACCCTGCCGGCCGCCATCATCATCGGACGCGAAATCGTCGTTTCCGCGCTGCGAGAGTGGATGGCGGAAATCGGGGCGAGGGCGCACGTAGCCGTTTCCAGCCTGGGCAAATGGAAGACCGCGGCGCAGATGCTGGCGCTGGTGATTCTTCTGGCCAATCCGCCGCTGATGACCTTCTGGGTGCTGGTCGGTTATGCGCTGCTGATCGTGGCGGCGGTCCTGACCCTGTGGTCGATGCTGCACTATCTAGTGGCCGCCTGGCCGCACCTGAACACTACCCCGAAAGAGAAATAAGTATTTTTGAATCAAGGAGTTGACAGGCATTTCCAAATCGTTAGAATGGCGCCCGTCAACACGACAACGCGGGAATAGCTCAGTTGGTAGAGCACGACCTTGCCAAGGTCGGGGTCGCGAGTTCGAGTCTCGTTTCCCGCTCCAGATTTTGATGATTCTCCTTGAGTCATCCGTGTCATGGCTGAGTAGCAGAGTGGTTATGCACCGGATTGCAAATCCGTGAACGCCGGTTCGATTCCGACCTCAGCCTCCAATAGAAAAGCCCTGTAAATCGAAGATTTACAGGGCTTTTTCTTTAATAGCCCTCTGCTGGGATTGCGAGTTTCAACAACTTGCGCTGAGGGAATAGGGCTGTATATAGTCCACCCCTTTCCGGACTCCAGAGTCCGGCGCCGCTGCAAAGCGCTACCGCCCGAATGGCGAAATCGGTAGACGCAGGAGACTTAAAATCTCTCGCCCTTTGGGTGTGCCGGTTCGAGTCCGGCTTCGGGCACCAACTTCAAGAGCAATGGCTGCCAGCCATTGCGTCCCGTCTCCCTCTGATCCTTATACTCCAAGGCGGACGGAATCTAGTCATCTCCCTCTGCCTCTCCACTGGCGCGAGTCAAACGACTTCAGGTCGCCCTTGGCAAAGCCCGTTGGAGATGCGGAATGCGCGAGCATGATACTGTCTTGATGATTTCTTGCAGGCTGAGGGTATGAGTGCCGCATATTGCATGATCGTGAGGCGCATGCCGTTCCTGCATGGCGAGCGACGTATATTCTTGCCAGCGAACTCTATACAGCCTAAGGTTTCAACCGGTTCTGTATTGCCTTTGATACGAGGCGAACCTCGTGTGCGAAAGGGTGGCTATCCGAAGGCGGATGTTCCGGAATCAATTCGATAGCCTTTATAGAAAAAACTTAGGATTTTCAAAGCGATGCAGTCTTTTTCCTGGGAAGGTGAAGATGTTCTTGCACGAAAAATCCTCATCGATGTATTCGGTATGACGCGCGGCCGATACCTCGATATAGGGGCCCACCACCCATATAACCTCAGTAATACTGCCCTTCTTTACTCTGAAGGCTGGCGAGGCATAAACATAGATGCGATGCCGGGGAGTATGGAGGAGTTCAGGCTTCATAGGCCGGACGATGTCAACATTGAGTCGCCAGTCGCTGCCGCTCCTGGAGTTCTGCGCTTCACGGTTTTCAACGATCCCGGGTTGAATGGATTTGTGGATGACCGACAGGTAGAGGCTCACAAGCTGCGAGGCATTGAGGTCGTTGATCAGTTCGAACTGCAGTGCAAGACGGTGGAGTCGCTGCTTGATGAGCATCGCATCTCAAGCATTGACCTGATGTCCATCGATGTCGAGGGTTTGGACGGGGAGATTCTCGCAACCTTCCCATTTCACAGGGTCAGGCCAAAACTTATAATCACCGAGGTTCTGGCTTGTCATTCTGCGTCAGATGTGAAGCGCACGCCATCGCATAAGGTGCTCCGCCGGAAAGGCTATATGCTTTTTTCTCGGCTTCACATGTCCTGCATATATATCGATCGTACGGCGTATTGCTCGCGCATCGCCTCGCGGGAGCGTCCTGTCTACGCCGCATCCTGGCTGAGTTGGATGTGGGTGAAACTGAAGATAAAGATGGGCTTTATAGCAAGCTATTAATGCGGAATTTTTGCGAGTCTGGTGGTTCGTGTATCCGCTGATACAAAAAGCCTATCTGCCTATGCCCGTTGCTCCTGACAGTAAGTGCATTCGACCTGCTCGAGATCGCATGGGTTACAAATAGCCAGGTCTGCGTGGAGGCGGCAAGAAATAAAAACCCGGCCATCGCCGGGTTTTTTATTGCTCGTCTTCAGGCCTGGATATTGGCCATCGAGCGCAATTTGGCGCCGGCCTTGACGATTCGGCGCTGACGCAGCGGCCCGGCGGCTTCATAGAAGTTCTGCAGCGGCACTTCTTCCTTGAAGTGATCGGCATCGCGCTCCTGCAGCGGGCCATATTCGGTTGCCAGATCACGTCGGATGCGGCTCACGAGGCTCGTCAGCAATTCCTCACTGCGTTGCTCTTCCAGGCGCACCACGCGACAGGCGATATGCTCGTCCGCATTCTTGCTCAGCGTCATGATCAGATTGCCGTCGGGGCGAGCGGTAAAGCTCACGTCAAAATCAGCAAAGACCTGGCAGAGATATTGGGCGGCAGGCAGACGGTCGATTGGCATGGTGTCGTCCTCGGCAGTGAAAGGGGGATTCCTTCCCGTTCATTGCAGAGTGCATGCCAGTTCGATAAAAAATATTATTTATTTAAAATCAAGTACTTGCAGACGCATGCCGCTGCGCTTGCATTGCTTCTTGCATGATCCTCGCCAGAGGGCATGGCAATTTGCACGAGTGCCTTCAGCGCGGGAGAGGATGGTGCCGTGAGGCGGATGACTTTTCTTTTGCACGCGGATTCTGCAGACGGGCCCGCCGCATCGGTACACGGAGGATGGCCCAAAGCGTAACCACCGCCAGCAGGACCCAGCCAAGAATCATGAGCGTGACGAACGTGCCTGGATTCATATCGATATCCTCACCCCTCCTTCAGGGTAGTCCACCGCCACGGGGACGATGTCCTATCGGTTGAGCGGTATTTGCCTGCGGAGGTTCCGTTGAATGTCTTGCCGACCTGGCGGGCTTCTGCTATCTGTATGCATATACAGTATATGGAGGCCGGCCATGCAACAAGCCAGCAGTGACACCCCGGGCGCTGGTCGTTTCAGCTTGAAGAACGCTGACACGCCGCTACATACCTACATAGTCCGCGCACATGGCGAAGGCATGACGGCGGCTGGCATCCATGATCGCGATCTGTTGCTGGTCGATCGCTCGGAGCTCGCCGCGCCTGGGGAAATCGTGGTGGCGGCGCTCAACGGAGAAACCCTCATCCGCCGACTGGCTATCGTCGATGGCTCATTTGCGCTGCAGGCGGCCAGCGAGGGCTTCCCGCTACTGAAAGTGGAGGAGGGTGACGAGCTCTCGATCTGGGGTGTCGTGCGTCAACGCCTGTCAGGTGCCGAGGTCGTTTCGCCCGCTGGCGCATAGGCTTCAAGGTCGTCATCAGCTGACGCCTGCAAGTTTTCGAACTTAACCTGGCTCGTGCCGGTCACATGGGGTTGCCACCGGTTTGGCAGCGCTTTTCGCAGAATCGTGCAGCTTGCAATCCGGGGCATTGTAAGGCGGGCGCAGCCTGATTAGACTGCGCGCAACTCGCACCCCTGTCCCTCTCGAAGGACTCCCATGATCAAGAAATGTCTGTTCCCTGCCGCCGGCTACGGCACCCGCTTCCTCCCGGCCACCAAGGCCATGCCCAAGGAAATGCTGCCGGTGGTGAACAAGCCGCTGATCCAGTATGCCGTTGAAGAGGCGCTGGAGGCCGGTCTCGGCGAAATCGGTATCGTCACTGGCCGTGGCAAGCGCTCCCTCGAAGACCACTTCGATATCAGCTATGAGCTCGAGCACCAGATTCGCAACACCGACAAGGAAAAGTACCTGGTCGGTATTCGTCGCCTGATCGACGAGTGCACCTTCTCCTATACCCGCCAGGTCGAAATGAAAGGCCTGGGCCATGCCATCCTGACCGGCCGCCCGCTGATCGGCGACGAGCCCTTTGCCGTCGTGCTGGCGGACGACCTGTGCCTGAACCTCGAAGGCGACAGCGTCCTGAAGCAGATGGTCAAGCTGTACAACCAGTTCCGCTGCTCCATCGTGGCGATCCAGGAAGTGCCGCCGGAAGAGACCAACAAGTACGGCGTGATCGCTGGCGAGATGATCCGCGACGACATCTACCGCGTGAACACCATGGTCGAGAAGCCTAAGCCCGAAGATGCTCCGTCGAATCTGGCGATCATCGGCCGCTACATCCTGACTCCGGATATCTTCGACCTGATCGAGCAGACCGAGCCGGGCAAGGGGGGTGAGATCCAGATCACCGACGCCCTGATGAAGCAGGCCCAGGACGGTTGCGTGCTGGCGTACAAGTTCAAGGGCAAGCGTTTCGACTGCGGTAGCGCCGAGGGTTACATCGAGGCGACCAACTTCTGCTACGAAAACCTCTACAAGACTGGCAAGGCCTGGTAATTCCAGACCTTTGCGTTTCTGGAAAAAGCCACCTTCGGGTGGCTTTTTCGTTCCTGGGCTTACAGGGAGCGTGGGATTGGCATGGCCTCCGAGCCAGGCCCCAGTGGCTGCCCGTAGCTGAACTCGACGTAGTTGCCGGCAGGGTCGCGCAGGCCGCAGTAATAGCCCACTGGATAATCGTCCTTGCGTGGCGCCCAGATCAGGCAGCCTGCAGTTTCGGCCTCCCTGGCGATGCGATCGACCTCCGCGACGCTGTCCACGGCAAAGCCGAAATGGCTGTAGTCATCGCTGGCGAGGTGGCGCTCCTGCCCACCCGGCATGATGACGAAGATGAAGCTGTGTTCCTTGCCCGGCTCCGCCATCCAGACGATGCGCGAGCCCTTGCCTTCGCGTTCGTGGATGATGCGCATGCCGCAGAATCGCTCGTAGAAGGCGACACTGGCTTGCAGGTCGGGTACGTGCAGGGCCAGGTGGGTCAAGGTCGGGCGCATGGCAATACCTCCTTCGGGACCGTCAGTTGGCAGGATAGGTCAGGCGCCATGCGGTATGCTGCCCGTCATATCCAAGCGGAGAATCATGATGTCTTTCGATTTTGACCTGTTCGTCATCGGTGCGGGTTCCGGCGGTGTGCGTGCCGCGCGCTTCGCCGCAGGCTTTGGCGCCAAGGTGGCCGTTGCGGAAAGCCGCTACCTGGGTGGCACCTGCGTCAACGTCGGTTGCGTGCCGAAGAAGCTGCTGGTGTACGGCGCGCACTTCCATGAGGACTTCGAGCAGGCGGCGGGATTCGGCTGGACTCTGGGCGAAGCGAAGTTCGATTGGTCGACCCTGATCGCCAACAAGAACCGCGAAATCCACCGGCTCAATGGCATCTACCGCAACCTGCTGGTCAACAGCGGCGTCACGCTGCTCGAGGGGCATGCCAAGCTGCGCGATGCACACACTGTGGAAGTCGATGGGCAGCGCTTCAGCGCCCGCCACATCCTCATCGCCACCGGCGGTTGGCCGCAGGTACCGGACATTCCCGGCAAGGAACATGCGATCACGTCCAACGAGGCCTTCTTCCTCGAGTCGCTGCCGCGCCGGGTGCTGGTGGTCGGCGGTGGCTACATCGCGGTGGAGTTCGCCGGCATCTTCCACGGATTGGGGGCACAAACCTCGCTGCTGTATCGCCAGGACCTGTTCCTGCGGGGCTTTGACCGCAGCGTGCGCGAGCACCTGCGCGATGAGTTGACCAGGAAGGGGCTGGACCTGCAGTTCAACAGCGACATAGCGCGCATCGACAAGCAGGCCGATGGCACGCTGGCGGCCACCCTCAAGGATGGTCGTGTGCTGGAGGCGGATTGCGTGTTTTACGCCACGGGGCGCCGTCCACAGCTGGACAACCTGGGCCTGGAAAACGTCTCCGTGCAGTTGGATGATCGCGGCTACGTCAAGGTGGACGAGGCTTATGGCACGAGCGAGCCGTCGATCCATGCCATCGGCGATGTGATCGGCCGTGTGCAGCTGACCCCCGTGGCGCTGGCCGAGGGCATGGCCCTGGCGCGCAAGCTGTTCCGCCCCGAAGAGTATCGCCCGGTGGACTACAAGCTGATTCCCACGGCGGTGTTCAGCTTGCCGAATATCGGCACCGTTGGCCTCACCGAGGACGAAGCGCGCAGCGCCGGGCACAAGGTGAAGCTCTTCGAGAGCCGCTTCCGGCCGATGAAACTGACCCTCACCGACAGCCAGGAAAGGACCCTGATGAAGCTGATCGTCGATGCGGACAATGACAAGGTGCTGGGCTGCCATATGGTCGGGCCCGATGCCGGGGAAATGCTCCAGGGCATCGCCATTGCGCTCAAGGCCGGGGCGACCAAGCGGGTGTTCGATGAAACCATCGGCATTCACCCGACTGCCGCGGAGGAGTTCGTCACCATGCGCACGCCGGTCGGCGCCTGACGTCGAGGGTGGAAACAAAAAGCCGGTGCAGATGCACCGGCTTTTTTCTGGGCGTCATTCACGCAGGAGCGATCGTCAGTTACTGCGCTCCAGCGAGGCGTGGCCGTCTTCCTGGCGCTGTGCATAGCGCTGGGCGAGCACGGCGCAGACCATCAGCTGGATCTGGTGGAACAGCATGAGCGGCAGCAGGATCACGCCGACCGTGCTGCTGGCGAACAGCACCGAAGCCATGGGCACGCCGGTGGCGAGGCTCTTCTTCGAGCCGCAGAAGACGATGGTGATGCGGTCTTCCAGGGAGAAGCCCAGGTAGCGGCCGAGCAGGTTGGTGGCAATCAGCGCCAGGGCCAGCAGTACGCAGCAGGCGACTACCAGTCCGGCCAGGGCCGGCAGCGGGATCTGGTGCCAGAGCCCCTGGATCACGGCGGCACTGAAGGCGGTGTAGACCACCAGGAGAATCGAGCCCTGGTCGACGTACTTCAGAACCGGCTTGTTGCGCTCGACCCAGGCGCCGATCCAGGTGCGCAGCAGCTGGCCGGCAACGAAGGGCACCAGCAGTTGCAGGGTGATCTTGCCGATGGCATCGAGCGTTGACATGCCGGTGTCGCCGTGCGCGCCAATCAACAGTTGCACCAGCAGTGGGGTGAGGAAGACGCCCATCAGGCTGGACGCCGAGGCGCTGCAGATTGCTGCTGGCACGTTACCGCGCGCCAGGGAGGTAAAGGCGATGGACGACTGAACTGTGGCGGGCAGGGCGCAGAGATAGAGCATGCCCAGGTACAGGTCCGGGGTCACCAGCGGCGACAGTGCAGGCTTGAGCGCCACGCCGAGAATCGGGAAGAGAATGAAGGTGCAGGCGAACACCAGCAGGTGCAGGCGCCAGTGGGTAGCGCCGGCGATGATGGCCTGGCGCGACAGCTTCGCACCGTGGAGGAAGAACAGCAGCGCGATGCCCAGGTTGGTGATCCAGCCGAAGATCACGGCGGCGGTGCCTTCGCAAGGCAGCAGGCTGGCAACGGTCACGGTGGCGATCAGCGCCAGGGTGAAGTTGTCGGGAAGCAGGCGTGGGCGAGCCATGGGCACATCTCTCATCGTTGTTGGGTGTGAAAGACCACTGCGGTCAGGTTCGCACTCTAAGCCCGGGAGGATGTGCCGGCTAACGCCAGAAAGTCAGCTTATGTCGCTGAAAGGACAGTTTCCATTCCCTGCACGTATAGATCGACGGAGCACACGCTGACCATGCCGCGCATGCGCCGGGCAATCACCTCGGCGCGGTAGCGCGGCAGGGTGTTCACCCGCAGGGCGATGTCCAGCCAATCTTCCCGGCGCGATGACTCGACCTCGACCGGTACGTGGCCCTGCAGTGCGAACTGGTTGAGCAGACGGCAAAGGACGTCGGCATCGATCTCGGCGCGGATCAGATAGCGCACATCGGCGGCCACCTCGGTGGGAACCGGGCGGTCCTGTTGGTCCAGGGGGAAATCAACGAGGCTGAGAGCGGGAAGCGTCATGACGGCGGGCCGGTGCAGGGGAAGTGAGGTCTATTCTGCAGATCGGCAAGTGGATTTTTTTGCCTCATTTTGGTCGCCTGCGGAATATTTGTGCATTAATGATTCGTTATTTTTCGTATTTGGGGGCATTTATGCCTGTTTCACTGGATGCACATGATCGCAGGATCCTGGCTCTGCTGCAGGAGGAAGCGACGCTTTCCACGGCGGAGATCGCCGAGCGTATCGGCTTGTCCCAGTCACCCTGCTGGCGGCGGATTCAGCGACTGAAGGACGAGGGGGTGATCCGCAAGCAGGTAACCCTGCTGGATCGAAAGAAGATCGGGCTGAACACCCAGATATTCGCCCAGGTGAAGCTCAACGCCCATGGGCGCAATCACCTGACGGATTTTGCCCAGGCCATGCAGGAGTTTCCCGAGGTGCTGGAGTGCCACGTGCTCATGGGGGCCGTGGACTTCATGCTGCGTATCGTCACCGAGGATGTGGAAGCGTATGAGCGCTTCTTCTTCGAGCGGCTGTCCCAGGTGCCGGGCGTGCAGGAGATCAACTCCATCGTGGCGCTCTCCGAGATCAAGTCCACCACCACGCTGCCGCTGCCGCGCGGCTGAAGGGCGCCGGGGAGGCCGGCGCCCGGGGCGATCAGACGCCGCCCAGGTAATCCATCTTGCCCACTTCCACGCCGTTGTGGCGAAGGATGTCGTAGGCCGTGGTGATGTGGAAATAGAAGTTCGGGTTGACGAAGCCCAGGAGGAAGTCCGAACCCTTGAAGCTGACTTCGCGGGTGCGCAGTTTCAGCTCGATGGTGCGGTCCTCGGCGCCTTCGAACTGCTCCGCCTTCAGGGACCTGAGGAACTCGACGGTCCTGGCGATGCGCGCCTGCAGCTCGTCGAAGGTGGTTTCGTCATCCGCGTAGCTCGGCACCTCGACGCCAGCCAGGCGTGCAGCGGCGCCCTTGGCTGAGTCGGAGGCGATCTGCACCTGGCGCGCCAGGGCGAACATGTCCGGGGCGAGGCGGGCGTTGATCAGGACGGAAGGGTCGATGGACTTGGTCTGAGCATGCTCGGCGGCCTTGGCGAGAATCGCCGAAAGGTTGCCGAGCATGCGGATGAACACGGGAACCGAAGCCTGGTAGATCGAGAAGGACATGCTGCGTACTCCAGACAGATATAAGGTGGGGCTCGTCGCGCTGGACGGCTGACGGAGTCTACTGCGGGCACTGATGCCTGTCGCCAGGCTTCAGCGCCGTGCCACCTTGGGCGCCGGGCAGCGGTCGGTCTCGATCGGGCCGACATAAGGATTGCCCCAGCCCATCACGCAGCCAACCATCTGGTTGCGCTGGCGCTCCCAGGCCTCTACCGGGTACTGCTTGCTCCAGGCGCTGAACAGCTGGCGGTCCTGCCTGGAGAGTTTCAGGCCGTAGCGGTCGCTCATGTAGAAGTAGGTGCGGGCGATCATGCCGCGGATCTGCGGCCGGGGCATGGCCTTGCGCGCCTTGAAGTCCACCACCATCGGGCAGGCGCCGTACTGCGACGGCTTCTGCTGCAGCCAGCCGAAGCTGTAGTTGGCCCGATCGCCGTTCACCTCGCCGATGCTCGGCACCAGATTATGCAGGTCGGCCTCGGCCTTCTGGTACACCCGATCGTTGCGCGTGCAGTTCTTGCGTCCGCCGCTCTGCCAGCACTGGCGCTGGTGGCCGATCACCCAGGCGGGGACTATGTGTTCCCATTCGATGCGCGCGGCCCGCTCGGCACTCTTGCGCGGGGTGTAGCCGCAGCTCTTCAGATCGACCTTGGTGCCGTTGTAGCGGCAGCCGCAGTAGAACTCCACTGACTGGCGGGCATACAGCTTGCGCCCGACCTTCTTGGCTTCTTCGAAGGTGCGTGGGGCGGCGGCGAAGGCAACGGCGGGAAGGGTGAGGATCAGCAGCAGGGTCAGGCAGCGTCCGAACATGAGGCGTTCCTTACGAATGTCGCTGCATCTTACTGATTGAGAAAGAAATGCCAATCGTGGCAATGGAGTGGCAAGGGGCGATTCGCCAGGCTGCGAACGGTAGTTGAGCCCCCGTGACATTGGCCACTGGGAGCGCTTCGCAACAAGGCGATTTTATCTCCCGTAAAGGTTTAGAATAATTATATATCTTATTGTTTTTAAAGAAATATTTCTCCTATAGAAAACATCAAGTACTGCCGCTAACCATTTGATTCAGCCTGGAATGCGATGGCCAATCAGAGGTAGAAGCACCAGGCGACAACTGAGGCAATCCTTTTTTCAAGAATCAGAATTAGCTATAAACCCTAACTATATGATTTATATCGATTGTTATTGGTTTGTTCATGCCCCTGCACTTAGCGGCAAGTCTTGGTAAGCTGGAGCCTTATCATCACTTGGGAGATCGCCATGATCGGTCTCAGAAGCCTGGCGGCCATCGCCGTTTGCACCCTGGCGTTGCCGGCCTTCGCACAGAAGTTCTCCGGGCAGGAAGTCCAGCCGCAGTACCAACCGCGCTACCAGACCCAGCCGCAATGGCAGCAATCGCCGCCAGCGATCCAGCGCATCTACGTCAGCCCGGGCGCGAATGGCAGCGTCGGCACTTCGTCGAACTGGCAGACCTACGATGGCTACGGCGGCACGCAGGTACCGCGCGGCTACGGCGAGACGCGTTCGGGCACAGTGATCATCGACCAAGGTAGCGGAGGCATCCGCCAGAGCATCGAGTACCCCAACGGCGCGGTCTATCCGCGCGGCAATGGCTATTACCAGCAGCAGTAGGCAGGATCAGTCGATCAGGTCGTCACGGGTCAGGCGGGACTTGCGCAGGCCCCCGTGGCTGTAGAACAGCCCGGTGTCGCCGCGCCAGTGGAAGAGTGTGGCGAGAAACGCGGAGCTGACCCGGCCCACATCCCAACTGCGGAGTTTGCGGTAGGCCCAGAGCCAGCTGTCATCAGAGGAAGCGTCGCGCATGGAATCGTCCTTGATTCGGCAAGCGGGAAAAGTGCATGGGACATTAGTGCGCCGGGTGGGCCTTCGCAAGTCGCTGCTCCCGCAACGGCGACCTGCGAAAAGGCCCGCGCCTTCAGGCGGTGCTGAGCGCCTTCGATTCCTCGACGTACTCCTTCAGCCAGCGCAGGACTTCCACGGCGTCCCAGCGGCTGGGATCGAACATGGCGTAGGCCTGGCCCTGGTAGCCCACGACATCCAGCGGACGGTGATAGCCGGCGCGCTGCATGAGGGCTTCGATTTCGGCAAAGCAGACGTTGAAGTGGGTTCGGCTGAAAGGCGTCTTGCCTTCTGTGACCAACCCCTCCAGCAGCAGTTCCGACACGGCCTCGCTGACTTCCTCGATAGCCATGTGGTTCACGGTGTATTTCAGCTGATGGATGCTCACCATCGCTTGCTCCTCAATGGGATTCTGGCCCATGCCCTGTGATACGAGGTTGGTCGACGTAGCCAATGGACTGTGGCCTTTCGTCGAGGTTTAAAAAATTTTCGCAAAATACTGTATGCATGAACAGTATTTTCTCCTAGTATCCCTCTCGCGGTCTGACAGAAACTCTGAAGTGCCCGTCGCCACTGGCCTGGCGGGCACTCGTCGAAGAACAGGAGCGATGGCGATGCTGCAGAAACTGATGCTTTGCGCAGGTGTGGCGATGCTGGCGGGTTGTGCCCAGCCCCAGGCGGATATCCCGCGTGCCAATGGCGCCTACCTCATCATCGAGGGCAAGGAGGCCTGGGCCGTGCTGGTGGCCGACGGCAAGCGCATCGAAGAGCGTGGCACTGTACGTGACGCCATCCGCCTGCCGAAGGAGCGTTCGACGATCGCCGCCAGCTACGTGATCGACACGCCCAACTGCGGGCGCCTGCAGTGGCTGACCGAAGGCGAGGGTGACTCCACCGTCCGGCTGTCTTCCAGGGGCGCAACGGACGACCTGTCGGGCTGCCGGATCAGTGATGGGCTCAGCCGGGTCTGGACGGCGCTGGATTATTCGAGCTGAGCACCGGTCTCCACATGGCGATCCCGACAAAATGTTTCCGCTGCTCCTCTCTTCACATTTTTTTCACACCCAGGGGCAGAGGATGAAAACCAGCTAAGGGATTAGCTCCCCATCGAAAAGCCCGCTTGAATGCGGGCTTTTTATTGCCTGTCGACCAAGGTCGGCTCGCCTGCCCGACGCTGCGCGGCTAAGGTGAAGTCCACGGAAAGGGCGGAGATAGAGATGCAGCGGGTACTAGCCGAACGACTTTGGACAGCCCTGGGCGGCCCGGCCGAACGCCTGAGCCACCTGGCCTTTCGCAGTGAAGGCTCACTGCCTTCGGCGTTCTTCGTCACCGAACTGGCGGCCGCCAGTATCGCCAGCGCCGGCCTGGCGCTGGGGGAATGGCTGGAACCGGAATCGGCGGCCGCGACCTCGATGGTCGTGGATCGCCGGCTGGCTTCTTTCTGGTTCTCCAGCTCCTTGCGCGCCCAGGGCTGGACACCGCCCGAGCTGTGGGACGCCATCGCCGGCAACTACCGCACCCGTGACGGCTGGATCCGCCTGCACACCAATGCGCCGCATCACCGCGCCGCCGCCCTGCGCGTGCTCGGGACCGAGAATGATCGTGATCGGGTCGCAGCCGCCGTGGCGCACTGGGACGCGGGCGAGCTGGAACTGGCGATTGTGAAGGAAGGCGGTTGTGCAGCCGAGATGCGCGGCTGGGATGCCTGGAAACAGCACCCGCAAGGCATCGCCGTTGCTCGCGAGCCGCTGGTATTGCGTGATCTCCAGCTGGTGTCCGCGCCTTCCCTGGATATCGAGATCGACCGCGAGCGCCCACTGGCCGGCTTGCGTGTGCTGGACCTGACCCGGGTACTGGCCGGGCCCGTCGCCACCCGCTTCCTCGCCGGATTCGGCGCCGAGGTCCTGCGCATCGACCCGCCGGACTGGGATGAGCCCGGCGTGGTGCCGGAAGTCACCCTGGGCAAGCATTGCGCGCGACTGGACCTGCGCCACCCCGCGGGCCGGGAGCGCTTCCAGGCGCTACTCGCCAATGCCGATGTACTGGTCCATGGCTATCGCGCCGATGCCCTGGAGCGACTCGGATTTGGTGCCGACGTGCGCCGGACCATCGCACCAGGATTGGTGGACGTCAGCCTGAACGCCTATGGCTGGTCCGGCCCGTGGAGCGAAAGGCGCGGCTTCGACAGTCTGGTGCAGATGAGCAGCGGCATCGCCGAGGCGGGACGTGTCTGGCGTGGCGAAGACAAACCTGTCCCGCTGCCGGTGCAGGCGCTCGATCACGCGACCGGCTACCTGCTCGCCGCCGCCGCGCTGCGTGGATTGGCCGAACGCCGGCGTAGCGGCCGCGGTAGTCGTTGGCGGCTGTCGCTCGCGCGAACGGCGCAATGCCTGCTGGATGCGGGGGTATCGTCGGTGGGCTCGCTGGATCTCGCGGCCGAGTCCGCCCCCGATCTGGCGCCGGGCATCGAGACTACGCCCTGGGGGCACGCGCGACGCTTGCGGCCGCCGCTACAGGTCGCGGGCTCGCCGCTCTACTGGGAGTTGCCGGCTGGCGAGCTGGGCTCGGCGCCGGCAGCCTGGCAGCCGGTCAGCCTCGAATGACCTGGAACGCCTCGCCCGTGGCGAAAAAGGCGCCGCCGGCCTGGTAGTGGATGGTGCGCAATTCGTCGCTGGGGAAGTGCCAGCGGCCATTGGAGAAGGCACGCTCATCGGCGTAGGCGCAGACCACCTCGGCGATGAACAGGTCGTACTTCTCCTGGTTGTGCGGCTCGCTGATGACCTTGCATTCCAGGTAGGCCACGCAGTCGTCGACGATGGGCGCTGCAACCTGCTTCGCCCGCGAAGTACGGATATCCAGCTGTTCGAACTTGTTGCCTTCGCCGCCGTTGCTCGAACCCACCGCCAGGGTCAGTTCGGCCTGCTGGCGCGTCGGCAGCTGGATGACGAAGGCGCCCGAGCCTTCCACCAGATGACGCGACCAGGTGTTGCGGTCGAGCACCAGCATCAGCTTCGGCGGATCGAAGTCCAGCGGCATGACCCAGGCGGCGGCCATGACGTTGGCAACGCCTTGGTGCTCGCTGGTGACGATGGTGCTCGGGCCATGGTTGAGCAGCAGGTAGGCCTTGTTCAGCGGCACGTCTTTCAGGTGGTTCATTCAGTGGTCCTCAGGGCCGGATCAGAGCAGCAGGCCATCCACCGGCCTGAGCGGTTCGGGCAGTTCGGTCTCGCCGAGGATTTCCAGCACGGCGATTTCCAGGTTGCGGCTCATGGCGTCCAGCGGCAGGTCGTTGGGTTGGGTATCGAACGGGTCGGCGATCTGGTCGCCCAGGGCATCCAGGCCGAAGAAGGTGTAGGCCAGCACGCACACCGCCAGCGGGGTGAACCAGCCGATGCTGTCCACCAGGCAGAAGGGCAGCAGGAAGCAGTAGACGTGCACGATGCGGTGCAGCATCAGGATGTAGGGATAGGGGATCGGCGTGTTGCGGATGCGTTCGCAGCCGCCCAGCACGTAGGACAGCCGGGTCATCTGCTGGTCGATGGCGGCCAGGGTGATGTCGCTGGCGCCGCTGGCGCGTGCACGCTCGGCGAAGCGCTGGCCGAGATTGGCGAGCAGCACGTTGGTCGGGCTGCGGCTGGCGGCGAGGGCGGTGGCTTCCTCACCCATCAGCCGACGCACGTCTTCGCTTTGCGCGGTACCGCGCAGTTGGTCGCGCAGGGTGTAGGTAAAGGCGATCAACGGGTTGCCCAGTTGCCGACGGCCTTCGCTGTCCAGCTCCGGCAGCAGCGAACGGGTCTGCCGCGCCAGGTTGCGGGTGACGATCAGCAGCTCGCCCCAGAGCGTGCGCGCCTCCCAGAAGCGCTGGTAGGCGACGTTGTTGCGAAAGCCGAGGAAGATCGCCAGCGTCAGGCCCCAGAGGGTGAAGGGCGTCGAGGTGATGACCACCTTGTAGTGGTAGAGCGTGCCGTGGGTGGCGACCACCAGCGAGCTGAGCAGCACCGTGTAGAGCACCTTGCGCCAGATGGCCGGGATGATCGACCCCTTGAGGGAGAACAGCAGGACCCAGAGTGTCGGGGTTTGCGGGCGCAGGATCATCGGGCGGCATCCGGTGGGGCGGAGCGCGCATGATAGCCGAGATAGGTGGGTTGCTGCGTGCCTGAACGGGCCGCCCTTGTAGGAGCGAGCTTGCTCGCGAACAGTCCTGCTGCGAGGAGGTTCGCGAGCAGGCTCGCTCCTACGAAGAGCGAATTTTCAATCCTGCTGATACAGCTTCACGATGGCCGAGAAGTCCAGCTGGCCGTTGCCCTGGTTGCTGAAGGTCTGGAACAGCTGCTGGGCCAGCGCGCCGAGCAGGACCGGCTGGCGCACCTGGCGCGCGGCCTCGCTGGCAAGGCCGAGGTCCTTGAGCATCAGGTCGGTGCCGAAACCGCCACTGTAACCGCGCGCCGCCGGGGCGCCGGTGAGCGGGTTGTTCACCTCCGAGCTCCAGCAGCGGCCGCTGGAGGTGTTGATGATGCCGGCCAGTACCTCTGCGTCCATGCCCAGCTTCACTCCCAGGGACATGGCTTCCGCCACGCCGATCATGGAGATGCCCAGCAGCAGGTTGTTCGCCACCTTGGCCACCTGGCCGTTGCCGGCGCCGCCGCAGTGCACGATGTTCTTGCCCATGGCGGCGAGCACCGGGCGGGCGCGCTCGAAGTCGGCCTGCTCGCCGCCGACCATGAAGGTCAGGGTGCCGG
>NZ_JBGLYK010000090.1:0-20589 GCF_047304025.1 Pseudomonas sp. Pseusp97
GGTCGCGGAGCCGCTGCCCAGCCAGCCCTGCGGCGACTTGAGGCGGAAGGTCGGCTGCTCGCCGGCCCGCCAGACGAATTCCCCCACTCCGAAACCGCCTACGTTCTGCGACAGCCGGCACTCGAACTGATCCCCCGCCACCGCCCACTGGGCGCTTTCCAGGCGCGGCTGGAACGTCAGTCCCCAGGCCGGCAGGCTTGCGCAAAGTGTGAGCAGGAGAAGAGAAGGCTGGCGCACGGGGGCATCCATACAGGTAAAAAGGCGTCCCACAATCTATCGGTCGGCCCTGGCAAAACTTGATAGCGAGTGCCGGCGACGGCCTTTTCCGGTAGCATTTCCCCCTCTTCCCGCTGCAACCGCACCCCTGGAATCCGCATGTCCGACCGCCTGACACTCCTGCGCCCCGACGACTGGCACATCCACCTGCGCGACGGCGCCGCACTCGCGCAAACCGTCGGCGACGCCGCCCGCACCTTCGGCCGCGCCATCATCATGCCGAACCTGGTCCCGCCGGTGCGCAACGCCGCCGAAGCCGACGCCTACCGCCAGCGCATCCTTGCCGCCCGCCCGGCCGGCAGCCGCTTCGAGCCGCTGATGGTGCTCTACCTCACCGACCGCACCAGCGCCGAGGAAGTCCGCGCCGCCAAGGCCTCCGGCTTCGTGCACGCCGCCAAGCTGTACCCGGCCGGCGCCACCACCAACTCCGATTCCGGCGTCACCAGCGTCGACAACATCTTCCATGTGCTCGAAGCCATGGCCGAAATCGGCCTGCCGCTGCTGGTGCACGGCGAGGTGACCCGCGCCGAGGTCGACGTGTTCGACCGCGAGAAGCGCTTCATCGACGAACACCTGACCCGCGTGGTCGAGCGTTTCCCGACCCTCAAGGTGGTCTTCGAACACATCACCACCGGCGATGCCGCCGCCTTCGTCAAGGCCGCACCGGCCAACGTCGGCGCCACCATCACGGCGCACCACCTGCTCTATAACCGCAACCACATGCTGGTTGGCGGCATCCGTCCGCACTTCTATTGCCTGCCGATCCTCAAGCGCAACACCCACCAGGAAGCCCTGCTGGATGCGGCTACCAGCGGTAGTCCGAAGTTCTTCCTCGGCACCGACTCGGCGCCCCACGCGCGCCACGCCAAGGAAGCCGCCTGCGGTTGTGCCGGCTGCTACACCGCCTACGCCGCCATCGAGCTGTACGCCGAGGCCTTCGAGCAGCGCAAGGCGCTGGACAAGCTGGAAGGTTTCGCCAGCTTCTTTGGTCCGGACTTCTACGGCCTGCCGCGCAACAGCGACCGCATCACCCTGGTCCGCGAAGAGTGGGAAGCACCGGCGGCCCTGCCGTTCGGCGACTTCGACGTGGTCCCGCTGCGCGCCGGTGAAAAACTGCGCTGGCGCCTGCTGGAGACCGAGGCATGAGCGACGAGAATGAAATCTTCGAAGAAGAACTCGACGGTTCCTTCCCGCCCGGCCCGCGCCACCCGATGGCGCGTCGCTTCCGTGGCTATCTGCCGGTCGTGGTGGACGTCGAGACCGGCGGCTTCAATGCCGGCACCGACGCCCTGCTGGAAATCGCCGCGGTCACCATCGGCATGGACGAGAGCGGCTACCTGTTCCCCGAGCACACCTACTTCTTCCGTGTGGAGCCCTTCGAAGGCGCCAACATCGAGCAGGCTGCGCTGGAGTTCACCGGCATCAAGCTGGACCACCCGCTGCGCATGGCCGTGCCGGAAGAACAGGCGCTGACCGAAATCTTCCGTGGAGTGCGCAAGTCGCTCAAATCCAACGGCTGCAAGCGGGCCATCCTGGTCGGCCACAACAGCAGTTTCGACCTGGGCTTCCTCAATGCGGCGGTCAACCGCAGCGGCGTGAAGCGCAACCCGTTCCACCCCTTCTCCAGCTTCGACACCGCGACGCTGGCGGGCCTCGCCTACGGCCAGACCGTCCTGGCCAAGGCCTGCCAGACCGCCGGCATCGAGTTCGACAACCGCGAGGCGCACTCGGCGCGTTACGACACCGAGAAGACCGCCGAGCTGTTCTGCGGCATCGTCAACCGCTGGAAGGAGTTCGGCGGCTGGATGGAAGACGATCACTGATCGCGCCTTCCTGAATGAAAAAGCCCCGCGATTGCGGGGCTTTTTCTTTTCCCTCGCGTCGAACTGACCGGGAGCCTGTAGGGGCGAGGGGGACGCCATCGTTATTGCTCGCGAACCCGGCCGCGCGAACATTGCATTGGCCGGTGAGCCTTGTTCGCGAGCAAGCTCGCTCCTACGAAGAGCCATGAAAAAGCCCCGCCGAAGCGGGGCTTTTCATTCACCGGCAGCCTTACAGCTTGCCGGCATTCTCGGCCAGGTAGGCAGCAACGCCTTCGGGCGAGGCGGTCATGCCCTTGTCGCCCTTCTTCCAGTTGGCCGGGCAGACTTCGCCGTGCTCCTCGGTGAACTGCAGGGCATCGACCAGGCGCAGCAGCTCGTCCATGTTACGGCCCAGCGGCAGGTCGTTGACGATCTGCGAACGCACCACGCCGTTCAGGTCGATCAGGAAGGCGCCACGGAAGGCCACGCCGCCTTCGGACTCGACGTCATAGGCCTTGGCGATCTCGTGGGTGATGTCGGCGGCCAGGGTGTACTTGACCGGGCCGATGCCGCCCTTGTCCACCGGGGTGTTGCGCCAGGCGTTGTGGGTGAAGTGGGAGTCGATGGAAACGCCGATCACTTCGACGTTGCGCGCCTGGAAGTCCGGAATGCGGTGGTCCAGGGCGATCAGCTCGGACGGGCAGACGAAGGTGAAGTCCAGCGGATAGAAGAACACCAGGCCGTACTTGCCCTTGATGGCTTCGGACAGCACGAAGCTGTCGACGATCTCGCCGGTGCCCAGCACGGCGGCCACATTGAAATCGGGAGCTTTCTTACCTACGAGTACGCTCATTTCCTTCTCCTTGATGGTGAGGCGCTAGGGAGTGGACGCATTGCCCGATCGAAAACTGCCGGGCTTGGGGCTGCCGCTCCAGTGGGGCAGCCATCATACACCGCGCACGCTACGCCTTCATCCATGCGGGTTTCGGCGCTAACCCATTGAGCCCATAACCATTTATCGGAGACTGCGAAAGACGCTCGGGGGAAATTTTGACAATCATTCTCATTATTATTAGTATCGCTTCCAACAACCCCACAGCGACCGTAGTGCAACCATGTACGTCTGCCTCTGCAACGGTGTTACCGATACCCAGATCCGCGATGCCATCTACGACGGCGCCTGCAACTATCGCGAAGTGCGCGAGTGCACCGGCGTCGGCACCCAGTGCGGCAAGTGCGCCTGCCTGGCCAAACAGGTGGTCCGCGAGACCCTCGGCGAGCTGCAGGGCGCCCAGGCGATGAACTACAACCTGGCCTATGCGGCGGGTTGAGAAAAAAGACCGCTGATCCGTTCAGCAGGAATTTCGAAGAAACCGGGCCCTGGCCCGGTTTTTTTATGCCTGCAATTCAGTGGCTTAGGTCCAAGTTGCGGAATGAAAACATTCGCATTCATATTCCTTTTTATAACAAATTCAAGGACTTATGTTTGACAGATGGTTATAAGGGCGCGAGAATTTCACTCTCTCCCACTCCACACGGCAGGACTCCGGCATGAAAGGCGACAAGAAAGTCATCCAGCATCTGAACAAGATCCTCGGCAACGAGCTGATCGCCATCAACCAGTACTTCCTGCACTCGCGCATGTGGAACGACTGGGGCCTGAAGCGCCTCGGCGCGCACGAGTACCACGAGTCGATCGATGAGATGAAGCACGCCGACAAGCTCATCGAACGCATCCTGTTCCTCGAGGGCCTGCCCAACCTGCAGGACCTGGGCAAGCTGCTGATCGGCGAGAACACCCAGGAGATGTTGCAGTGCGACCTGAACCTGGAGCTCAAGGCCTGCAAGGACCTGCGCGAGGCCATCGTGCATTGCGAAAGCGTGCATGACTACGTCAGCCGCGACCTGCTCAAGGACATCCTCGAGTCCGAGGAAGAGCACATCGACTATCTGGAAACCCAGCTGGGCCTGATCCAGAAGGTCGGCCTGGAGAACTACCTGCAGTCGCACATGCACGAAGACGACTGATGGAAAAAAGGCACCGGCGCTGTTGTGGACGCCGGTGCCCTTCCCTTCTAGGCGCTCGCCTTCGTCGGGCGACGCACCAGTGACGCCTTGAGCACCAGCCCGGCGCACAGCCCCACCACCACCAGCAACGACAGGCGCAAGCCCACGTGCTCGGCGAGGAAGCCGATCAGCGGCGGGCCCAGCAGCAAGCCGCCATAGCCGAACGACGCCACCGCCGCCACGCCGCGCGAAGGCTCGACGCCCGGACGGTTGCCTGCCGCGCCGATGAGAATCGGCACCACCACCGACAGTCCCGCGCCCACCAGGGCGAAACCGGCAATCGCACCGGCAACCCAGGGGCTGAACAGCGCCAGCAGCATGCCCGCGATGGCCAGCAGCGCGAGGTTGCGCACCAGCGCCTCGTCGGCGAAGCGTATACGCAGGCGATCGCCGAACAGCCGGCCCAGCACCATGGTCGCGGAGAATGCCGCGAAGCCCAGCGCGGCCAGGCGTTCGGACGCGCCCAATACCTGGTGCAACAGCAAGGCGCCCCAGTCGGCGACCGCGCCTTCGGAAACGAATGCACAAAGGGTCAACACCCCCAGGCCGATCAAGGCCGGTGGCGGCAGGCGCCAGCCACGTTGGGCCGGCGCCTCCTCCTCCATGGGCTCGGGACGGCCCTCGAACAGGTTCCGTGCGAACAACGGCAGGATCGCCACGGCAATAAGCGCCAGCAGGCTGAAGTGCCAGATCGGCGCCAGGTCAGCGAAGGCCGCCGCACCGACTGCGCCGACCAGACCGCCCAGGCTGTACATGCCATGCAGGCTGGAGATGCACGGACGGCCGAGGCGCCGCTCGACTTCCACCGCCTGGGTGTTCATCGCCACGTCCATGGTGGCGAAGGTCAGGCCGACGGCGAGAAAGCCCGCCGCCAGGACCCAGACGTCCTGCGCCAGCCCGAGTAGCGGGAAGGTGGCCATCAGCGCCAGCCCGGAGATCACCGTGATCGCCCGGCTGCCGTAGCGGCGCACCAGCGCGCCGGCGAAGGCGAACGCCAGCAGCGCGCCGAAGCCCGCGCCCAGCAAGGCCTGGCCCAGTTGCTGCTCGTCCACCCCGGTCATGCTCTTGAGGGCCGGCACCCGCCCCATCACGCTGCCATGGACCATCCCGCCCATGGCGAAACAGTATCCGCACGCCCAGCGCGCGGCGTTGGCCCGCGTCTGTTCAGTCATTTTATTTCTTCCCAAAAACAAAGCCCCGCCAAGGCGGGGCTTTGTGCAACAGCACGAAAGACTCAGGCGTTGGCCTTGCTCACGGCGTCCTTGATCAGCGGTTGCAGCTCACCCTTTTCGAACATCTCGGCCAGGATATCGCTGCCGCCGACCAGCTCACCACCGACCCACAGTTGCGGGAAGGTCGGCCAGTTGGCGTACTTGGGCAGGTTGGCGCGGATTTCCGGGTTCTGCAGGATGTCGACATAGGCGAATTTCTCGCCGCAAGCCATCAGCACCTGCGCGGCGCGGGACGAGAAACCGCACTGGGGAGCGTTCGGCGAACCCTTCATGTACAGCAGAACGGGGTTGCTGGAGATCTGCTCTTTGATGGTATCGATGATATCCATGAACTTCCTCGGCTTAACTATCAGACACTGACCCGGCAGTCGCCTCTCGGGGCATTGGCCGGCACGGTACTGCGCATTGTACTGCAAAGCCGAGTGCAACGCTCGGCTTTGCAGGAGTCCTGCGACAGCCTGTCAGGCCGCCTCGACCTCCACCGGCACGCCATTGAGCGCGGTGTTGCCGGAGAGCGCATCCAGGTGGCGCTCATCGGTCAGGTCGTTGGCACTGGCTCCGCCCTGCTCGCGGGCGATGGACAGCTGCACACCCGGCCGCCCGTGGCCCCAGCCGTGGGGCAGGCTGACCACGCCGGCCATGACCTCATCGCTGGCCGTCACCTCGATCTCGATGCTGCCGACCCGCGAGCGAACCCGCACCTTCTGCCCGTCCACCAGACCGCGCGAAGCCAGGTCCTGCGGGTGCATCAGCAACTGGTGGCGCGGCTTGCCCTTCACCAGGCGGTGATAGTTGTGCATCCACGAATTGTTGCTGCGCACATGACGCCGGCCGATCAGCAGCAGCTGATCGATGGCCGGCGACTGCGTGTCGGCGAAACGGCGCAGATCGCCCAGGAAGATGTCCGGCGCCGCCTCGATGCTGTGGCTGGCCGTCTTCAGCCGCGGCGCCAGGTTCGGCTGCAGCGGGCCCAGGTCCAGCCCGTGGGGATACTCGCGCAGCCGCGCCAGGTTGAGCCTGTGCTCGCTGGCATCGCCGTAGGGTCCGAAGCGCAGGCCCATCTCGATCATCTGTTCCGGCGCCATGGTGGGTTTCAGTTCGGCGCCCATTCGCGCCGCGTAGGCCTTGGCCAGGCCGACGAAGATTTCCCAGTCGTGCAGTGCGCCTGCAGGCTTGGGCAGGATCGCCTCGTTGAAACGGGTGACGTTGCGCACCGCGAAGACGTTGAAGGTGGTGTCGTAATGATCGTGCTCCAGCGGCGCGGTGGGCGGCAGGATCAGGTCGGCGTAGCGGGTCGTCTCGTTGATGTACAGGTCGACGCTGAGCATGAACTCCAGGCCGTCCAGCGCCTGCTCCAGGCGGCGGCCATTGGGTGTGGACAGCACCGGGTTGCCGGCCACCGTCACCAGCGCGCGCACCTGCCCTTCCCCTTCGGTGAGCATCTCTTCGGCCAGCGCCGCCACCGGCAGTTCGCCGCCGTATTCCGGCAGGCCGGACACGCGGCTCTGCCAGCGGTTGAAAGCGCCGCCGGCAGTGGTCGCCACCAGGTCGACCGCTGGCGTGGTGCACAGAGCGCCACCGACGCGGTCGAGGTTGCCGGTGACCAGGTTGATCAGTTGCACCAGCCATTGGCACAGGCTGCCGAAAACCTGGGTGGAAACGCCCATGCGCCCGTAGCAGACGGCCTTGTCGGCGGCGGCGAATGCTCGCGCCAGCTCGCGGATTTCATTGGCCGGCACGCCGCAGCGCGCCGCCATGGCTTCGACTTTGAATGGCGCCAGCGCTTCGCGCACCGCTTCCAGGCCGCTCACCGGCAAGTGGGTTTCGCGGGTCAGGCCTTCGCTCAGCAGCGTGTCGAGGATGCCCAGCAGCAGCGCGGCGTCCTCGCCGGGGCGGACGAACAGGTGCTGGTCCGCGATGGCCGCCGTCTCGGTGCGGCGGGGGTCGACCACCACCAGCTTGCCGCCGCGCGCCTTGATGGCTTTCAGACGTTTCTCCACATCCGGCACGGTCATGATGCTGCCGTTGGAGGCCAGCGGGTTACCGCCCAGGATCAGCATGAAGTCGGTGTGATCGATGTCCGGAATGGGGATCAGCAGGCCATGGCCGAACATCTGCTGGCTGACCAGGTGGTGCGGCAGTTGGTCCACCGAGGTCGCCGAATAACGGTTGCGCGTCTTCAACTGGCCGAGGAAATAGTTGCTGTGGGTCATCAGGCCGTAGTTGTGCACGCTGGGATTGCCCTGGTACACCGCTACCGCGTTGCTGCCGTGGCGTTCACGGATTTCCGCAAGGCGCGTGGCGACCAGCTCGAAGGCCTCGTCCCAGCCGATCGGCTGCCACTCGTTGCCGACGCGGCGCACCGGCTGGCGGAGGCGGTCCGGATCGTTCTGGATGTCCTGCAGCGCCACCGCCTTGGGGCAGATATGGCCGCGGCTGAAACTGTCCTGGGCGTCGCCCTTGATCGAGAGGATGCGCTCATCCTCGGTCTCGATGGTCAGGCCGCAGATGGCCTCGCACAGGTGGCACGCACGGTGGTGGAGGGTCTTGCTCATGGCTCGCCTCGTTGTTGTAGTCGCCAGCCGCTCGTGGCGCTGGTCGTGGGGTCGCAGAGCACTATGGAACGCGCCCGGGATTAGCACCACCAGCTTCTGTCGGGTGAATCCCCGGGCATCAGGAACGACCATGAAGAAAGCCCGGCTGACGGGGCCTCCGGGCGAAACTTGCGTATATCCGTCATTTCCTTATAGGATCGCGCCTTCCCCCATTTCCCGCTCCATGCGGTCCCGCCGCAGGTTCAGCCCGTTTTTTCTCACGAAAGCCGGTCGGTACCTCGGCCTGATTCTGAGAATAAGTAGTAGGTACGAACCATGAGCGCACGTCACTTCCTCTCGATGCTGGATTACACGACCGAAGAACTGCTCGGTCTGATCCGCCGCGCCACCGAGCTGAAGGACCTGCGCGACCGAGGCGTGCTCTACGAACCGCTGAAGAACCGGGTGCTGGGCATGATCTTCGAGAAGGCCTCGACGCGGACGCGGATTTCCTTCGAAGCCGGCATGATCCAGCTCGGCGGCCAGGCCATCTTCCTCTCCCCGCGCGATACCCAGCTGGGCCGTGGCGAGCCGATCGGCGATGCCGCGCGGGTGATGTCGCGGATGGTCGATGCGGTGATGATCCGTACCTTCGCCCACAGCAACCTGATCGAGTTTTCCGAAAACTCCCGCGTGCCGGTGATCAACGGCCTGTCGGACGACCTGCACCCCTGCCAGTTGCTGGCCGACATGCAGACCTTCCACGAACACCGCGGCAGCATCGCCGGCAAGACCGTGGCCTGGATCGGCGACGGCAACAACATGTGCAACAGCTACATCGAGGCGGCGATCCGCTTCGACTTCCAGCTGAACGTGGCCTGCCCGGAAGGCTACGAGCCGAACGCCGCGCTGATGGCGCAGGCCGGCGAGCGCGTGAAGATCTTCCGCGACCCGCGCGAGGCAGTGGCCGGCGCGCACCTGGTGAGCACCGACGTCTGGGCCTCCATGGGCCAGGAAGACGAAGCGGCGGCGCGCCTGCGCCTGTTCCAGCCATATCAGGTAACACGTGCGCTGCTCGACGGCGCGGCGGCGGATGTACTATTCATGCACTGCCTGCCGGCCCACCGTGGCGAAGAGATCAGCGAAGACCTGCTGGACGACACGCGCTCCGTGGCCTGGGACCAGGCGGAAAACCGTCTCCACGCCCAGAAGGCGCTGCTTGAACTGTTGGTCGAGCACGCGCACTACGCCTGAATCCGTTCCGAGTCCGATGACCCAACCGCTGCTGCTCAACCTCGAAGATCTTTCCTGTGGCTACGAACAGCAGCGTGTGGTGCAAGGCGTCAGTCTGCACCTGAACGCCGGCGACATCGGCTGCCTGCTCGGCCCTTCGGGCTGCGGCAAGACCACCACCCTGCGCGCCATCGCCGGTTTCGAACCGGTGCAGGGCGGGCGCATCGAACTGGCCGGCGAAGTGATTTCCCGCCCCGGCTTCACCCTGTCGCCGGAAAAGCGCCGGATCGGCATGGTGTTCCAGGACTACGCGCTGTTCCCGCACCTGTCGGTGGCGGACAACATCGTCTTCGGCATCCGCAAGCACCCCGAGCGCGAGCGCATCGTCGGTGAGTTGCTCGAGCTGGTGAAGCTCGACGGCCTCGGCCAGCGCTTCCCCCATGAACTCTCCGGCGGCCAGCAACAACGCGTGGCGCTGGCCCGCGCGCTGGCGCCGCAGCCGCAACTGCTGCTGCTCGACGAACCCTTCTCCAACCTCGACGTGGAACTGCGCCGCCAGCTCAGCCACGAGGTGCGCGACATCCTCAAGGCCCGTGGCACCAGCGCCATCCTGGTCACCCATGACCAGGAAGAAGCCTTCGCCGTCAGCGATCACGTCGGCGTGTTCCGCCACGGCGTGCTGGAGCAGTGGGACACCCCCTTCAACCTCTACCACGAGCCGCAGACGCCCTTCGTCGCCAGCTTCGTCGGCCAGGGCTACTTCATTCGCGGACAGATGCGCGGAACCGACGCGGTAGAAACCGAACTGGGCCTGCTGCGCGGCAACCGTGCCTACAGCCTGCCGGACGGCAGCGCGGTGGATGTGCTGCTGCGCCCGGACGACCTGGTGCCGGCCGCCGATGGCGGGTTGAAGGCGCGGATCGTCGGCAAGTCCTTCCTCGGCGCGGCGACGCTGTATCGGCTGCAATTGCCCACCGGCACCCAGCTGGAATCACTCTTCCCCAGCCACGCCGACCATCGGCCGGGCGACGAGGTCAGCATCAGCGTCGCCGCCGAGCATCTGGTGCTGTTCCCGGCACAAGGCAGCGTGGCGCTCTAGCCGAGCGCGCTGTCCAACTCGAGCATCAGCTCCGGCAGCAACTCGAACAGGTCGCCCTGCAGACCGTAGTCGGCGATGTCGAAGATCGGCGCATCCGGGTCGAGGTTGATCGCGGCGATGACCTTGGCGTCCTTCATGCCCGCCACGTGCTGCACTGCACCGGATATGCCCACCGCCAGGTAAAGCTCCGGCGCCACGATGCGCCCGGACTGGCCAATCTGCAGCTCCGCCGGCGCGAAGCCCGCATCCACCGCCGCCAGCGAAGCCCCCACGGCGCCATGCAGGCGATCCGCCAATGGATAGAGCGCCGCGAAGCCTTCCTCGGTTTGCAGCCCACGTCCGCCGGCGACTATCACCCGCGCGGATTCCAGTGCCGGGCGTTCGAAATCCGGATGTTCCTCGCCCTGCCAGGAAGAAAGCGCGAGATCCCCCACCCCGTTGCGTCTTTCCAGCTCGGCGTTGCCACCCTCAGCGCAAACCGGATCGAAGGCCGTTGGCCGTATACCCAGCACCTTCACCGGCGCCTCGCAGCGCACCGTGGCGATGGCGTTGCCAGCGTAGATCGGGCGCTGGAAGGTCTGCTCGTCGAGCACTGCGATCACATCGGACACCGCATCCACGTCCAGCAGCGCCGCGATGCGCGGCAGGCAATCGCGCCCTGTCGCGGTGGCCGGCGCGAGAATGTGGCTATAGCCGGGAGCCAGTTGCACGACCAGCGCGCAGAGGTTCTCTGCCAGCAGGTGGTCGCAGGCGGGGTCGTCCACCAGCACGATGCGCGCCACGCATTCGATGCGGCGCGCCTGTTCGGCCAGAGAAGCCAGGCCACTGCCGGCCAGCAACAGATGCACGTTGCCGCCGATCTGCCGGGCGGCCGCCAGGGCGTTCAGGGTCGCGGGTGCGAGGACGGCGGAACCGGTGTGGATGTGATAGTCAGCGATGACCAGGATTGCCATGGGAGTGCCTGCGAAGCTGCGAACCGCACCAGAGGGGCGCGGTTTTCAGTGAAGGCCAGACTACGCCAGGGAGGCGCATTCCCCCCGGTCACAGATCAACCAACCAGCAGGTGACCGCTGGCCACCAGGCGCGAATGACCAGCGATGCTCACACGGTCTTCCTCCAGGCGGCACCACAGCTCGCCGCCACGCGCGGAACACTGGAAGGCGCGCATCTGCAGCTTGTTCAGGCGGCCCGACCAGTAGGGGATGAGGCTGCAATGCGCGGCGCCGGTCACCGGGTCCTCATTGAGGCCGATGGCCGGGGCGAAGAAGCGCGAGACGAAGTCATAGTCGTCGCTGCGCGCGGTGACGATCACGCCCAGGTATGGCAGCCGCGCCAGGGCGGCGAAGTCCGGCTTGCAATCGCGCACGGCCTGCTCGGATTCCAGCAGCGCCAGCAGGTGCGAGGCATTGCTCAGGGCATCCACCACGTCCACTCCGAGCGCGCTCGCCAGTTCCACCGTGGCGCCGATCTCGCTCGGCGGCTGCGCCGGGAAGTTCAGCGCCAGCCGGCCTTCCTCGCGGGTCACGCGCAGCGGACCGGACAGCGAGTTCAGCTCCAGCACCTCGCCCGGTTCCTCGAACAAATGGAACAGCACATGGGCGCTGGCCAGGGTGGCGTGGCCACACAGCGGCACCTCGGCGGTCGGGGTGAACCAGCGGATGCGCCAGCCCTCGGTCTCCTTCACCAGGAAGGCGGTCTCCGACAGGTTGTGCTCGGCGGCGATGTTCTGCATCAGCTCGTCGCTCAGCCAGGCGTCGAGGCGGTAGACCATGGCCGGGTTGCCGGCGAAGGGACGGTCGGTGAAGGCGTCCACCTGGTGGAAGTCGAGCAGCATGGCGATCTCCTTGTAAATGATGGCCGAGCATGACAGAAGCCAACGGGCAGCGAACCGTACAGTGGGCACCACACAGTACCCGCTCCAAACCTGAAATTTCGTGCCGGGGCCTGCCCTCGCCCCGCCCTGGCTGCGCGTCCCGCTCCGAAGGGAGAGGGAGCTATCCGCGCCGGCTGATGCCGCAGTTTCAGCCGGCGCCGACCCAGTCCCCTCTCCCTTCAGGGAGAGGGCTAGGGAGAGGGAAAAGCCCAGGTACGGACTTTCAGGGAAAGACAGTTGCTCCTACAACGAAACTCAGGACCGCCCGATAGGCGCAAACGTCGCTGAAGTCAGCCCGGCCAGGGTCTCGGCACTCAGCTCCACCTCCAGCCCGCGCCGCCCGGCACTGACATGGATGGTCGGGTAACCCTGGGCGGACTCGTCGATAAAGGTGCGCAGGCGCTTCTTCTGTCCCAGCGGGCTGATGCCGCCCACCAGGTAACCGGTGGCCCGCTGCGCCGCGTTGGGGTCGGCCATGTCGGCCTTCTTCACGCCCGCCGCATGGGCCAGCGCCTTGAGGTCCAGGGTGCCCACCACCGGTACCACTGCCACCAGCAGTTCGCCCTTCTCGCTCGCCGCCAGCAGCGTCTTGAATACCCGCGCCGGGTCGAGATTGAGTTTCTCCGCGGCCTCCAGGCCGTAGGACGGCGCCTTGGGGTCATGCTCGTAGCTGAGCACGTGATGTTCGGCGCGGTTCCTCTTCAGCAGGTCGATGGCGGGGGTCATGATCGGCGGGCTTCTCGCAGGCAACTTTCCAGCGCATAACAGTAAGCCAAGGTGTGGCGCGCTGCACGGTGTTCGCTTCACCGACGCGGATGAATCCCGTATGTTCACCGCCAATCCCTCCCGGACCTGCCGCCGGGACCGCCGAACGGAATCCGCACAAGGCCGCCGCCATGACCGACCTGACGAACAAGAAATACGTCGTTGCCCTCGACCAGGGCACCACCAGCTCGCGCGCCATCATCTTCGACCACGACGCCAATGTGGTCAGCACGGCCCAGCGCGAGTTCGCGCAGATCTATCCGCAGCCGGGCTGGGTCGAGCACGACCCGATGGAAATCTGGGCGACCCAGAGCTCGACCCTGGTCGAGGCGTTGGCCCAGGCCAACATCAGCGTCGCCGAAGTAGCCGCCATCGGCATCACCAACCAGCGCGAAACCACCCTGGTATGGGACAAGAACACCGGCCGGCCGATCCACAACGCCATCGTCTGGCAATGCCGGCGCAGTGCGGCTATCTGCGAGCAGCTCAAGCGTGACGGCCTGGAACAGCACATCCGCGACACCACCGGGCTGGTGATCGACCCCTACTTCTCCGGCACCAAGCTCAAATGGATCCTCGACAATGTCGAAGGCGCCCGCGAACGCGCCCAGCGTGGCGAGTTGCTGTTCGGCACCGTCGACAGCTGGCTGATCTGGAAGCTCACCGAGGGCGAGGTGCACGTCACCGACTACACCAACGCCTCGCGCACCCTGATGTTCGATATCCACAAGCGCGACTGGGACGAGCGCCTGCTCGCCGCGCTGGACGTGCCGCGCGCCATGCTGCCGCAGGTGCGTGCGTCTTCCGAAGTCTACGGCCACGCCAAGGTCGGCGGCCTGGGCGTGCACCGCACGCCGATTGCCGGGATCGCCGGCGACCAGCAGGCCGCGCTGTTCGGCCAGATGTGCGTGGAGCCGGGCCAGGCGAAGAACACCTACGGCACCGGCTGCTTCCTCTTGATGAACACCGGCGCCAAGGCGGTGAAGTCCACCCACGGCCTGCTCACCACCATCGCCTGCGGCCCGCGCGGCGAAGTGGCCTATGCGCTGGAGGGCTCGGTGTTCAACGGCGGCTCCACGGTGCAGTGGCTGCGCGACGAGCTGAAGGTGATCAACGACGCCCACGACTCCGAGTACTTCGCCACCAAGGTGAAGGACAGCAACGGCGTCTACCTGGTCCCCGCCTTCACCGGCCTCGGCGCGCCCTACTGGGACCCGTACGCCCGTGGCGCGCTGTTCGGCCTGACCCGCGGGGTAAAGGCCGACCACCTGATCCGCGCCACCCTGGAATCCATCGCCTACCAGACCCGCGACGTGCTCGACGCCATGCAGCAGGACGCCGGCGAACCGCTGCGCGCCCTCCGCGTGGATGGCGGCGCGGTGGCCAACAACTTCCTCATGCAGTTCCAGGCCGACATCCTCGGCACCCCGGTGGAGCGCCCGCAGATGCGCGAGACCACCGCCCTCGGCGCCGCCGTGCTGGCAGGCCTCGCCTGCGGTTTCTGGGGGAGCCTGGCGGAGCTGAAGAACAAGGCGGTGATCGAGCGGGTGTTCCAGCCTGCCTGCGACGAGGCCGAACGCGCGCGCTTGTATGCGGGATGGCAGAAAGCCGTGGAGCGCACGCGCGGCTGGGCGACTGAAGACTGATCGCATTATCGGCAGCGTAGGATGGCGTGGAGCGAAGCGATACCCATCGATGTTCATGCGCGCAATGGTGATGGGTATCGCAAGCTCCACCCATCCTACGGACTGACACCACTGCGCTTTTCGTAGGAGCGGGGGGGGGGGGGGCGCCCCCCCCCCCCCCCCGCTCCTACACACAGAATCAGAACTCCCCATGCCGCCCTTCCCCACCGGCAAACCGCCTCGCCCCGTCCACCGTCTCGCCGCTTTCGATCACCGCCATCCCGCCCTGGAATTCGTTGGCCAGCGCCACGTCGAACGACAATTCCCACTGCGCAAACACGCTCGCCCGATCAGCCAGCATGCACATCTGCGGAAACTCGGCGATCTCCCGCGCCAGCTCCTCGGCTGATTCCAGTGCCTGCCCGCTGGGCACCACACGGTTCGCCAAGCCCATGGCGAAAGCTTCCTGCGCGCCCACCGGGCGGCCGGTGAGGATCAGGTCCAGCGCCCGCCCTTGGCCGACGATGCGCGGCAAACGCACGGTGCCGCCGTCGATCAGCGGCACGCCGAAGCGCCGGCAGAACACCCCGCACACCGCGTCCTCGGCCATCACCCGCAGATCCGCCAGCAGCGCCAGCTCCAGGCCGCCAGCCACGGCGTAGCCCTCGATAGCGGCGATCAGCGGCTTGGACAGCTGCATGCGACTCGGCCCCATGGGCCCGTCGCCTTCGGTTTCCAGGCGATTGCGCCGTTCGCCGCCCTCGGCCACCGCCGCCAGATCAGCCCCCGCGCAGAAGGTCCCGCCGGCGCCGGTGAGCACGGCGACCCGGGCTTGCTCGTCCTGCTCGAAGTCGCGCAGGGCATCGGCCAGCGCCTGGGCGGTGGGCAGGTCCACGGCGTTACGCACCGCAGGGCGGGCGATGACCAGGGTGGTCACCGGACCGTTCTTCTGGATTATCACGCTCATGGCGAACTCCTCGGGCCAGGAATCAGAAAAGCGAAAGGGCCGGTTTTGGGCCGGCCCTTTCACCTTACTGCGTTCGCCTTCGTGGAACAGCCCCGCTGGCCGTTCCACCGGTCAGGCTGGCCGGATCAACCGGCGTATTTCTGCAGGTTGGCCATCATCTCGCGCAGCGCCTCGACGTTGTCCTTGGGGTGCACGGCATGGTCGAAGTTGCAGATCTGCGCGAAGTTGGCCGCCACGTCCTCGACACTGAAGCCCTCGCGCGGGTCGAAGCCCACGCCCAGGCTGCGCTCCCAGCGCACCTTGCCGATCCAGCCGCCGCCCACTTCGAAGAGGCCGGAGGTTTCCTGGCAGGCTTCGCTGCCCAGGTACACCACCAGCGGGCTGACCAGCTCGGGCTTGAGGGCCTCGAACACCTGCGGCGGGATCAGGCCTTCGGTCATGCGGGTGCCGCCGGTGGGGGCGATGGCATTGACGAAGATGTTGTTCTTGCGGCCTTCGATGGCCAGGTTGCGGGTCAGGCCGTAGAGGCCAAGCTTGGCCATGCCGTAGTTGCTCTGGCCGAAGTTGCCATAGATGCCGGAGGTGGACGAGGTGAAGATCACCCGGCCGTAGCCCTGCTCGCGCATGAACGGCCAGGCGGCGCGGGTCACCTTGTAGGCGCCTTCGACGTGGACCTTGTAGACCAGGTCCCAGTCGGCGTCTTCCATCTTGTGGAAGGTCTTGTCGCGCAGGATGCCGGCGTTGTTCACCACCACGTCGATGCGGCCGAATTCCTCGACGGCCTGGCGGACGATCTTCTCGCCGTCGGTCACCGAGTCATGGTTGGCGATGGCGGTGCCGCCGGCTTCGCGGATTTCCGCGACCACGCGGTCGGCAGCCGAGGCGTTGGCGCCTTCGCCATGGGTGCTGCCGCCCAGGTCGTTCACCACCACCTTGGCGCCGTGCTTGGCGAACAGCAGGGCGTGGGCACGGCCGATACCGCCACCGGCTCCGGTAACGATCACGACTTTTCCGTCGAAACGCAGGGCATCACTCATGATTGGGGCTCCAGGCAGGATGGTTTTTCCCGGAGTGTCCGGCAGTCATGATCCGGTCACAACCAAGACGACCGTGGCTGAATGGTGCCCGATAAGGCCGGGGGATGATCCGTCAGCGCATCGGCAGGTTCAGCTCCGAACGCGGGCCGAGCTTGAACAGCCACCAGTCGTACTCGCTCCAGAACAGCAACAGGCCCAGGGCCGGCAGCAGCGCCAGCGCGCCCAGGGCGGCGGGCACCCAGTCCTGCGTGAGCCAGGCGTAATAGCCGCCGGCCGCACAGAGGGCGAGCAGCACCAGCAGCACCGGAACGGCGAAGAAGACGAAGTCCCGGCGCAGGTTCAGCAACACCCGGTACAGCAGCGAGCCCTGCGGCTGGCGGACGGGAATGACGGATCTGAGTGGCATGGCAGCGGCCTCCGGCTGGACAAAGCCGGGAAAGCTACCGCTGCCCCTGCGAAACGATCTATCAGGCAGTTCCGAAACTGCTGATGGATCGGTCCGTACCTACGGAGCCCGTTCCTGTCGGAACGTCAGGTAGTGCTGCAGCACCTGCTCCGGCGCCTCGACCTGCGGGTAGTGGCCGATGCCGGGCAGCTCGACGGCATCCGGCTGCGGAATCAGCTCGCGATAGCGAACCACCATGTGCGCGCCGGAGATCGGGTCTTGCGGCCCGTCGATCAGGCGCAGCGGCACCGAGGTGCGCTGCATCGCACCGACCCAGCGTTCGCGGTGTTCCCGGCGGTCGAGGATGTAGTGGATCAGCCGGTGCATGACGCGCGGCCCGTCGTTTTGGCGGATCAGCTCCCAGAAGGCATCGAGCTCCGCTTCGGACGGCTGGGTCTGCGGGCCGAACACCTTGGCGAAGTTCTGCGCCAGGCGCTGGCGGTCGAACAGCCGGCCGAACAGGGAACCGAACGGGCTGAGCAGCAGCTTCTGCGAGAGCACCGCGCGGTGGGTTTCGGGGAACAGCCCGCCATTGAGGAAGGCCAACGATGCCAGGGCGAAGCCGCCCTCCTCATGCCGTGCCAGCAGTTCCTGGCCGACGCTGTTGCCGTAGTCGTGCACCAGCAGGTGAACCGGCTCGCGCACGCCCAGGTGCTGCAGCAGTGCCTGCTGCAAGTCGGCCTGTTCGAGGATGCGGTAGTCGTGCCCCCTGGGTTTGGCGGAATCGCCGAAGCCGAGCATGTCGCAGGCGATCACCCGGTAGCGCTCGGCCAGCGGTTGCCAGAGGTAGTGCCAGTCCCAGGAAGCGGTGGGGAAACCGTGCACCAGCAGCAGCGGAGCGCCGCTGCCGGCGCTCCAGTAGCGGATCGGCAGGCCACGGAAGGTGAAGTCGCTGCCCTGCGCGCGCCAGTCGTGCAGGGCGATGCCGGCCAGCGCCATCAGTCGCGGTAGCCGGGGTTCTGCAGGTCCAGCTTGCGCAGCAGCGCAGGCCACGCCAGCGCGCCGCCCATGCCCTGCTTGCTCCTGGTCACGGCCGCCGCCATGGCGCGGGCGCCATCGAGGATCTGCTGCGGGATCAGGATCAGCTCGGCGCCGCCGCCCTGGGCCAGCACCTGGATCTCGCAGGCGCGCTGCATCGTGAACATCATCAGGAAGGTGTCGGCGATGGTGCCCGAGCAGGTCAGCAAACCGTGGTTGGGCAGGATCATGAAGTTGGCTTCGCCCAGGTCCGCCTGCAGGCGCGCCTTCTCGTCATGGTTCAGCGCCACGCCTTCGTAGCCGTGATAGGCCAGGCTGGACAGCACGAACAGCGACTGCTGGGAAATCGGCAGCAGGCCCTGCTTCTGCGCGGACACGGCGATACCGGCGGCGGTGTGGGTGTGCAGCACGCATTCGACGTCGTGGCGTACTTCGTGGATGGCGCTGTGGATGGTGTAGCCCGCCGGGTTGATGTCGTAGGGGCTGTCCATCAGCTTCTTGCCCGAGGCATCCACTTTCACCAGGCTCGATGCGGTGATCTCGTGGAACATCATGCCGTAGGGGTTGATCAGGAAGTCCTCGGTACCGGGGACCTTGGCCGAGATGTGGGTGAAGATCAGGTCGTCCCAGCCCTGCAGCGCGATCAGCCGATAGCAGGCGGCGAGGTCGACGCGGGTCTGCCATTCGGCGGCGGAGACCTGGTCCTTGACGTTCACGGTGGGCAGCGGGTGAGCGGCGTGCATGGTCGGTAGCCTCTTCGTTGTTGTTGTTCGATGGCGCAGTCTAGTCAGCGCGGCGGCCTGGCGACTGTCACGGAACTGACAGTTGTCCCTGTCAGCGTCTGGCGAATGTTCGCCTATAAGCGCGGACCGATAATCCACCTTGCGCGGGCGATTTCCCCACCTATAGTGGGCACAGTCGTCTGCAGCGGCGCCGGCATTCACGGGCGCCATGGCGATTCCCTCCAAAAGCGCTATCCAGACAGTGCGGCAGCCAGCTCGCACGTCAGGGCTGGCGGAAGCGTGCCCGAATTTCACCCCTGCCCCGATGTCCTCTGCGGCATCTCCGCCCAATCCGGAAATATTTCGCAATATCTTTGCAATGCGCTCGCGCAGTACCCGGGAGTCGGGAGGAGACTCCAGTTCGGCCAACGAGGCAGCCGACGTGAAACGAACCGCCATCATGCAGCCCTACTTCTTTCCGTACCTGGGCTACTTCAGCCTGATCAAGCACACCGACCTGTTCGTCCTGTTCGACACCGTGCAGTACATCCACCACGGCTGGATCGAGCGCAACCGTATCCTCAAGCAGCAGGATGGCTGGCTGTACATCCGCGTGCCGAGGATCAAGCACCACCGTCACACGCTGATCAAGGACGTGCGCCTGGACAACCGCCAGGACTGGCGGCGCAGCCTATTTTCCCAGCTGGACGTCTATCGCAAGGTCGCGCCCTACTACCGCGACGTGCGGGAAATGGTCGCCGCGTCCCTGGACCATCCGTTCGAGGACATCGTCTCGCTGAACAAGGCCACCCTGGAGGCCACCTGCGCCTACCTGGGCTTCCCCCGCAAAATGCCGGTGCTATCGCACATGGAGTTGCCCATGGAGAGGCCGACTGCGCCGGACGAATGGGCGCTGAACATCTGCAAGGCGCTGGGTGGCGTGGAGGAGTACTGGAACCCGCCGGGTGGGCAGAGCTTCTTCGATCGCAGCAAGTACAACGATGCCGGGCTGAGGTTGCGCTTCCAGGAGCCCAAGCTGCATCCCTATGACCAGAGGCGCCCGACCTTCGAGCCGGGCCTGTCGATCATCGACGTGATGATGTTCAACTCCCCCGCCGATACCTCACGGATGCTCGATGCTTACGAGCTGAGCTGATCGCGCCCTTGACCGTCGCTTACAGGCACCAGGCCAGGACTGGCGCCATCAGCAGGTTGAAGAGTCCGGTCAGGACCATCAGCAGACCCGCCGCCGAACCCTCCTCACCGCCGAACTCGTAGGCCCGGCTGGTGCCCGCGCCATGGGCGCCGACGCCCAGCAAGGCGCCACGGGCCAGGGCGGAGCGCAGGCGCAGCAGCTTCATCAGCACGCCGCCGATCAGCGCACCGAACACCCCGGTGATCATCACGAAGGCTGCGGTCAGGGCCGGTACGCCGCCCAGGTCATGGGACATTTCCATGGCGAAGGGGGTGGTGATCGAGCGCGGGATCAGCGACAGGGTCACCTGGCCGTCCAGCGCCAGTGCATGGGCCAGCGCCCAGGAACTGCCGATGGCCATGCTCGAGCCGGCCAGCATGCCGGTCAGCAACGCCGGCCAGTGCCGGGCGAGCAAGGCCCGCTGCTGCCAGATCGGGATGGCGAAGGCCACGGTGGCCGGGCCGAGCAGCGCCACCAGCCAGCTGGTATCGCGGGCGTAGTCGGCGTAGCGGGCCTGCAGCGGGATGGCCAGGGCGAACAGCAGCGCCGGCACGAAAACGATGGGCGACAGCCAGTACTGCTGGAAACGGCGGTAGAGGGTACGGCTGAGCAGGTAGCCGCCCAGGGTCACGGCCAACCAGAACAGCGCTTGCTTATCGAGGCTCATGGCGCGAACTCCTGTTGCACATCCATTCCACCGCCAGCGCGGTGGAAAGCATCACCATCACGGTGCTGGCGG
>NZ_JBGLYK010000091.1:0-20565 GCF_047304025.1 Pseudomonas sp. Pseusp97
CCCGGCGCCGGGGGGCTCCCGCGCTCATCTGGGCGACGCTTCCCTGGGGGCCGACCCGTGGCGCCCCCCCCACCACCAACGGCGGGGGGCCCCCCCCGCCCCCCCCGGCCCGGGCGAGGCCCTGGCCCGCGACCAGCGCCCACAGCGCTCCGGTCCCGCCGCCACGCTTCACCGGCTGGCGCACGGGGCGGCCGCTGGGCTCGACCACGCGGCGCGGGTGATGACCGAACTCGTCGCGGTCGGCAGCGTCGGTGGACAGGTGGGGCACATCATCGAATTCGTCGAACGTGTCGTTACGCATGGAATGAACCTGTGGGGATAAAGCGGCGTGTTGCCTGCGCAGGGCGCAGTATATCCGTTCGCGTGACGCTTCAGGGCAGCGTGCCATCACAGGGCGTCACGCACCTCGTCGGCGCACAGAAGACCCGTGACGGAGGTCGCAGTTCCCCAGGCGACCCGCCAATAGTGGCTTTGCGACATCGTGGCACGCCCCTTGCTCCCGCTCCCGGTACTTGGCGCCGCTTTGGCGCCCTTCGCGGGGAGGAAGTCGGGTGATCGAACTCAACAAGGCCATCCTGGATTGCATGCGCGAACTGCGCCGCCGTCTGCGTGAAGAACAGGCACTGGAGATCCAGTACCAGCAGAGCGACGCTATCGAACGGATGCTGCGCGCCTGCGCCGACTCCACGCGGGAGGAAACCCGCCAGTTGGGCGACCGGCTGAGCGAGCTGAGCGGCGTGAAGCTGCCCCGCGTGGTGCAGGAGCCAAGTTTCCTGCCGATGCAGGGCAGCGCCGAGCAGCAGTATTCCGGGCCGCTGCGGGGCGGTGCGCGCCCCACGCGCTGACGCCGACATCTCTTGTAGGAGCGAGCTTGCTCGCGAACAGCCCGATCGTCGGTGCCATGCCGTTCGCGAGCAAGCTCGCTCCTACAGGCAAAGCCCACCCTCGCAGCGGGCTAACACACGGCGTAGGAGCGGACTTCGTCCGCGTTCGATGCGAATCGCGCTGAAGCACATCGCGAGCAAGCTCGCTCCTACAGACGACGTCAGCCGCTAGGCACCCCGTAATCTCCACCAGTCGCAGAACTCGTCCAGCGCATCCCACAGGCTGTTCTGCGGGTCGTAGTCGAGGTACTGGCGGGCGCGGGAGATATCCAGCGAGAAGTCCTTGGCCATCACCGCCATGCCCAGGCGATGCAGGGTCGGCTCCGGGCGGCCGGGCAGAACCTTGCACACGCCCTCGTTGATCAGCGCCAGGTTGTAGGCCAGTGGGTAGGGCATGTGCCGCTCCACCGGCGGCATGTCCAGGCGGCGCAGCACGTAGTTGACCACGTCCCACAACGGCAGCGGCTGGCCGTTACTGATGTTGTAGGCCTGGCCGAGTGCCTCGTCCCCGGCCATCAGGCTGGCGAACAGCGCGTCGTTGAGGTTCTGGATGCTGGTGAAATCGACCTTGTTCAGGCCCTGGCCGATGATGCGCAGGCGGCCCTTGCGGTGCGCGGCGATCATCCGCGGGAAGATGCTGGTGTCGCCGGCGCCGGTGACGAAACGCGGGCGCAGCGCCAGCACTTCCAGGCCGAACTCCTGGGCGCCGAGGGCGACCAGTTCGGACTGGTATTTGGTCGAGCCATAGTGGTTCGCAAAGCGCTTGGGCACCTGCTGCTCGGTGATACCGACGTGGGACTGACCATCGAAGTAGATCGACGGCGAGGACAGGTGCACCAGCCGGCGCACCTTCTGCTTGAGACAGGCCTCGACCACCGACTCGGTCATGGTCACGTTGGCCTGGTGGAAGTACTCCCGGCTGCCCCATACGCCCACCGCGCCGGCGCAATGCACCACGGCATCGACGCCGCTGCACAGCGCACGGACCAGCGCCGGGTCCGACAGGTCGCCAGCCATGAACTCGGCCCCGCGCGCCACCAGCGGCTGCAGCGCCTCCTCGCGGCGTCCGTTCACCCGCACCGCCAGCCCCTGCTCCAGGGCGAAACGGGCGAAACGCCCGCCAATGAACCCGCTGGCTCCGGTGACCAGAATCTTCATGCACGCCACTCCCGTTCTTATAGTCCGGCGACTCTAGCAGGCGCCGCACCGCACTACTCTGGCCCTGCACGCCAGAAACGAATCCTTGCAGACCGCCCCGCCGCGCCAGGGTTGCACGACTTGCGATCGGCGACATGCGCCGGGCGGTTACGGCTACCCTTGAAACACTGTTCGCTTTCTATCGAGGCCGCATGATGAGCAAGCCCCACTGGATGATCTACGGCGCCAATGGCTACACCGGCCGGCTGGTGGCCGAGCAGGCGCAGCGCGAGGGCCTGAAACCGATCCTCGGCGGCCGCAACCCGGCCAGCCTGCATGCACTGGGCAGCTCGCTGGGCCTGGAATGCCGGGTGTTCGACCTGAACGACAGCGCCGCCGCCCTGGCCGCGCTGGCGGATGTCGGTGTGGTCGCCAACTGCGCCGGGCCCTTCTCCGCCACCGCCGCGCCAATGATCGAGGCGTGCCTTGCCAGCGGCGCGCATTACGTGGATATCACCGGCGAGATCTCCGTCTTCGAATACGCCCACAGCCTCGACGAAGTGGCGCGCACGGCTGGAGTGACGATCTGCCCCGGCGTCGGCTTCGACGTGATCCCCACCGACTGCGTCGCCGCCTGCCTGAAAGAAGCCATGCCCGATGCCACGCATCTGGCGCTGGGCTTCGACAGCGGCAGCGGCCTCTCGCCGGGCACCGCCAAGACCACGGTCGAGGGCCTCAAGCTCGGCGGCAAGGTGCGCGAGGCCGGGCGCCTGCGCGACGTGCCGCTGGGCTACAAGCGCCGCGACATCGATTTCGGCCGTGGCCTCAAGCACGCAGTGACCATCCCCTGGGGCGACGTGGCCACGGCCTACTACTCCACCGGCATCGCCGATATCGAGGTCTACCTGCCGGTGCCGCCGGCCGCCGCCATCGGCATGCGGGTGATGGACAGCCTGCGCCCGCTGCTGGGCCGCGACCGGGTGCAGGACTGGCTCAAGGAGCAGGTGGACAAGCGCGTCCACGGCCCCGACGAGCTCGCTCGCAGCAAGCTGCGCACCTGGGTCTGGGGCGAAGTGCGCAACGCCCGCGGCGAGCGCCGCACCGCTCGGCTGGAAACCGCCAACGGCTACGACGTGACCATCCACGGCGTGCTCTTCGCGGTGCGCCACCTGCTGGCCAACCCGAATACGCTCGGCTACTTCACGCCGTCAAAACTCTTCGGCGCACGCTGCATCGAGCAGTTGCCCGGCAGCGGCAGCATCGTCATTCGCGGCTGATCGGCACCAGCAGCTCCGGCGCCTTCGCCAGCAGGTGCCGGGTCAGCGCGGCGAGCAACTCGCCGCCGTTGCGCCAGTGGTGCCAATAAAGAGGCACGTCGATCACCCGCCCCGGCAGCATGTCCACCAGCTCACCGCGCTCCAGCTCGCCGCTGACCTGCTGCTCAGGCACCAGGCCCCAGCCGAGGCCGCCGCTGGTCATGCGCACGAAGCCTTCGGAGGACGGGCACAGGTGATAGCTGAAGTGACCGTCGACGCCCAGGTCCTTCAGGTAGCGGTGCTGCAGTTGGTCGTCGGGGCCGTAGACGATCGCCGGCGCGCGCACCAGCCCAGCTGGCGTCACGCCCCTGGGGAAATGCCGGGCGATGAATTCCGGGCTGGCGAGCCCGCGATAGCGCATGGCGCCCAGCGGCTCGCAGCGACCTCCGGCGACGGGGCGCGAACTGGCGCAGACGCAACCGGCCACCTCACCGGCGCGCATGCGCTTGAGGCCGACTTCCTGGTCCTCCACGACCAAGTCCAGCAGCACTTGGCGTTCGCCGCAGAAATCACCGACCGCCTGCGCCCACCAGGTCGCCAGGCTGTCGGCGTTCAACGCGAGCCGCAGGCGTTCCGGCGCCGCGCCGTCATCCAGTGCAGGAACCCATTGCTGCAGATCGCCTTCGAGCAGGCGCACCTGCTGCACATGGTTGAGCAGGCGCTGGCCGAGATCGGTCGGCTGCGGCCGCGCCGCGCGCACCAGCACCGGCTGGCCGACCCGCGCCTCGAGCAGCTTGATGCGCTGGGAAATCGCCGATTGCGACAGCCCCAGCACCTGGGCGCCGCGCTCGAAACCGCCCTGCTCCACCACGGCGGCCAGGGCGGCAAGCAGCTTGTAGTCGAACATGATCAGTTTCCCTAATGAGATATCAGCAGTATTGGTTTTTCTTATACATGCCAAAGCCGGACAATCGCCAGCACTCCCTTACGACAACCGCTATCGGCGCGCCGGCTCCTTCGCTTTCGCCGCCTGGAGAAACCCACATGTGGCAGAGCTACCTCAACGGCATCCTGGTCGCCGCCGGCCTGATCATCGCCATCGGCGCGCAGAACGCCTTCGTCCTCGCCCAGAGCCTGCGCCGCGAACATCACCTGTCGGTCGCCGCGCTGTGCGTGCTGTGCGACGCCATCCTGGTCAGCGCCGGTGTATTCGGCCTGGCCAAGGTACTGGCCGAGAACCCGACGCTGCTGGCCATCGCCCGCTGGGGCGGCGTCACCTTCCTGCTCTGGTACGGTCTCAAGGCGCTGCGTCGTGCAGTCGCACCCCAGGCCATGGCCGACGCGGGGGAGACCGGCCCGCGCTCGCGCCGTACCGTGCTGATTGCGGCGCTGGCGGTGACCCTGCTCAACCCCCACGTCTACCTGGATACCGTGCTGCTGATCGGCTCGCTCGGCGCCCAGCAGGCCGCGCCCGGCGCCTACGCCATGGGCGCAGCCAGCGCCTCGTTGCTGTGGTTCTTCACTCTCGCCCTGGGCGCCGCGTGGCTTGCTCCCTGGCTGGCGCGACCGGCCACCTGGCGCCTGGTGGACCTGATGGTCGCGGTCATGATGCTGGGCATGGCCGCGCAGCTGGTATTCGCCGGCTGATCGACGCAATTGCGCGGAAAGTCGAACGACATCCGCCCATGCAGGTCAGTGCATAGTGGTGTCCGGCACCATCGCAAGCCGCTGCGCAGGGCCTTTGCCCCTACAGATGCTGCGTGGATATGCCGCAGGTCGGGTGCTATGATCCGACCTTCGTGGCGCCGGCGGGACTCGAGCCTGCCGGACGCAACTGGCGCGCTGCCTGCCCCTCGAGGGGCGCCTTGCAGCTACGCCCGGACGCCGCGACAAACATCGAACCGGCCCCGTGTACCGGTCGCGCGCCCGTCGCGCTAGCCCAGACTGAGTGAGATAGGAGAGAGACCATGGCTTTCGAATTGCCGCCGCTGCCTTACGCGAAGAACGCCCTTGAGCCGCACATTTCCGCGGAAACCCTGGAATACCACCACGACAAGCACCACAACACCTACGTCGTGAACCTGAACAACCTGGTTCCGGGCACCGAGTTCGAAGGCAAGAGCCTGGAAGAGATCGTCAAGACCTCCTCCGGCGGCATCTTCAACAACGCCGCCCAGGTGTGGAACCACACCTTCTACTGGAACTGCCTGAGCCCCAACGGCGGTGGCCAGCCCACCGGCGCCCTGGCTGACGCCATCAACGCTGCCTTCGGTTCCTTCGACAAGTTCAAGGAAGAGTTCAGCAAGACCTCCATCGGCACCTTCGGCTCCGGCTGGGGCTGGCTGGTGAAGAAAGCCGACGGCTCCCTGGCCCTGGCCAGCACCATCGGCGCCGGCTGCCCGCTGACCAGCGGCGACACCCCGCTGCTGACCTGCGACGTGTGGGAACACGCCTACTACATCGACTACCGCAACCTGCGTCCGAAGTACGTCGAGGCGTTCTGGAACCTGGTCAACTGGGACTTCGTGGCCGAGCAGTTCGCTGCCTGATCGCCCCCCGCTTGATATGAAGAAACCCGGCCTGCGCCGGGTTTTTTCGTAAGGGGCGCGTAACACCTGTGTGTCAGCTAACCTGAAAGGCCGGTACAGTCGCAAAACAGAACGATGGCCCTTTGACGTCATTGCGCCAATTGCCAATACTCAGGCCCAGTCGTTCGCCCTGGCGAGAAACAAGGAACGCCCTTGAAACTGGATCCCCGGCACAGCCTCTCCCTCAAGCTGCTGAGAATGGTATTGCTCGCGGCCCTCGTGGTCGGGGTGGTCCTCAGCTGTGCCCAGATCGTGTACGACGCGCACAAGGCGCGCCAGGCCGTGCACAACGACGCGCAGCGCATCCTGGCGATGGTCCGCGACCCGTCCACCCAGGCCGTCTACAGCCTCGACCGCGACATGGCGATGCAGGTCCTGGAAGGCCTGTTCCAGCACGAAGCCGTGCGCTACGCCGCCATCGGCCATCCCGATGAACCCATGCTGGCGGAAAAGTCCCGCCCGCTGCTGGATTCCAGCACCCGCTGGCTGACCGACCCGATCCTCGGCGCCGAGCAGAACTACTCGATCCGCCTCGCCGGCCGCGGCGGTTCCAACGAGTACTACGGCGACCTGAAGATCACCCTCGACACCGCGCCCTATGGCGATGATTTCCTCGCCACCTCGGTGATCATCTTCATCTCCGGCATCCTGCGCGCCATGGCACTGAGCCTGGTGCTGTTCATGGTCTACCACTGGCTGCTGACCAAGCCGCTGTCGAAGATCATCGAGCACCTCGCCTCGATCAACCCGGACCGCCCCAGCCAGCACAAGCTGCCGATGCCCGAAGGCCACGAGAAGGACGAGCTGGGCCTGTGGGTGAACACCGCCAACCAGTTGCTGGCTTCCATCGAGCGCAACGGCCACCTGCGCCGGGAAGCCGAAGACAGCCTGCTGCGCATCTCCCAGTACGACTTCCTCACCGGCCTGCCCAACCGCAAGCTGCTGCAGCAGCGCCTGGACCAGATACTCGAGGGCGCCTCGCGCCTGCAACGCCGCGTCGCCGTGCTGTGCCTGGGCCTGGATGACTTCAAGGGCATCAACGAGCAGTACAGCTACCAGTTCGGCGACCAGTTGCTGATCGCCCTCGCCGACCGCCTGCGCACCCGCAGCGCACACCTCGGCGCCCTGGCGCGGCTGGGCGGCGACCAGTTCGCCCTGGTCCAGGCCGACATCGAACAGCCCTACGAAGCGGCCGAACTGGCTCAGCAGATCCTCGACGACCTGGAAGCGCCCTTCGAGCTCGACCAGCACCTGGTGCACCTGCGCGCCACCATCGGTATCACCCTGTTCCCCGAGGACGGCGAGACCACCGAGAAGCTGCTGCAGAAAGCCGAACAGACCATGACCCTGGCCAAGAGCCGCTCGCGCAACCGCTACCAGTTCTACATCGCCAGCGTCGACAGCGAGATGCGCCGCCGCCGCGAACTGGAGAAGGACCTGCGCGAAGCCCTGGCGCGCAACGAATTGCACCTCGTGTACCAGCCGCAGGTCGATTACCGCGACCACCGCGTGGTCGGCGTCGAGGCCCTGCTGCGCTGGCAGCACCCGACCCAGGGCTGGGTCGCGCCGGACCTGTTCATCCCACTGGCGGAACAGAACGGCAGCATCTTCAGCATCGGCGAATGGGTGCTCGACCAGTCCTGCCGCCAGCTGCGCGAATGGCACGACCAGGGCTTCGACGACCTGCGCCTGGCGGTCAACCTGTCCACCGTGCAGCTGCGCCACAACGCCCTGCCGCGGGTGGTCAGCAACCTCTTGCAGATGCACCGCCTGCCGCCGCGCTCGCTGGAGCTGGAAGTCACCGAGACCGGCCTGATGGAGGACATTTCCACCGCCGCCCAGCACCTGCTCAGCCTGCGCCGCGCCGGCGCGCTGATCGCCATCGACGACTTCGGTACCGGCTACTCCTCGCTGAGCTACCTGAAGAGCCTGCCGCTGGACAAGATCAAGATCGACAAGAGCTTCGTCCAGGACCTGCTGCTGGACGACGACGACGCCACCATCGTTCGCGCCATCATCCAGCTGGGCAAGAGCCTGGGTATGCAGGTGATCGCCGAGGGCGTGGAAACCGTCGAGCAGGAAGCCTACATCATCGCCCAGGGCTGCCACGAAGGTCAGGGCTACCTCTACAGCAAGCCATTGCCGGCGCGCGAGCTGACGCTTTACCTCAAGCAGGCGCGACGCCTGGCCGAAGCGGCCGGGGGCAATCCCAACGGGTCAGTGGAGCGCCACTGAAGCTTCGCCCCTGCTGGATATTCCTTCGCGTGCCCATATCCCTCTCCCCCGCCCTCTCCCTGAAGGGAGAGGGAGCTATCCGTGCCGTCTGACGCTGAAGTTTCAGCCGGCACCGAACCAGTCCCCTCTCCCTTCAGGGAGAGGGTTAGGGAGAGGGCGACCCGCGCACGGCGCGTCAGAGAAAGACAGCCCGAGCGTCGGTGCCATGCGGTTCGCGAGCAAGCTCGCTCCTACGAAAAGCCCAATCCTCTGTCCACTGCTGGCGACTTGCTGCCTCCGCGTCCGGACCGCGCCACCGATCTCTCTTTTCAAAAATGCAAATCTTTCGCATTATGTTGCAGATTTTCTTGCGCAGTCCTTCTTCGTGCGCCTCTTTCCATGCAAAGGAACCCGTCATGACTCGTATGCCCTGGGCCACTGCCAGCCTGCTCGCTATTGCCATCTCCCTCGCCGGCTGCGGCGATGACAAGAAAGCCGAAGCCCCTGCCGCCGCGCAGGCGCCCAGCACCCAGAGCGCTGCACCAGCGGCCGCCAAGGTCGACGAGGCCGCGGTCAAGGCCGTGGTGAAGAACTACCTGGACATCGCCGAAGCCACCTACGGCGACGCCCTGAGCACCGCCAAGGCCCTGCAGGCCGCCGTCGACGCGCTGATCGCCAAGCCCAGCGAAGCAACCCTGAAAGCCGCCCGCGAAGCCTGGATCGCTTCCCGCCCGTCCTACTCGCAGAGCGAAGCCTTCCGCTTCGGCAACTCGATCATCGACGACTGGGAAGGCGCGGTTAACGCCTGGCCGCTGGACGAAGGCCTGATCGACTACGTCGCCAAGGACTACCAGCACGCCGAAGGCAACGCCGGCGCCAGCGCCAACATCATCGCCAACACCGAAATCCAGGTCGGCGAAGACAAGATCGACGTCAAGGAAATCACCGGCGAGAAACTCAAGGGCCTGAACGAGCTGGGCGGTTCCGAAGCCAACGTCGCCACCGGCTACCACGCCATCGAGTTCCTGCTGTGGGGCCAGGACCTGAACGGCACCAAGCCGGGCGCCGGCGATCGCAAGTACACCGACTACGCCCAGGGCAAGGACTGCACCAACGGTCATTGCGACCGTCGCGCCGCCTACCTGAAGGCCGCCACCGACCTGCTGGTGGCTGACCTGGAAGAAATGGCCGGCAACTTCAAGTCCGGCGTCGCCGACAACTACCGCGCCAAGGTCGAGGCCGACACCGCGCAGAACAACCTGCGCAAGATGTTCTTCGGCATGGGTTCGCTGTCCCTGGGCGAACTGGCCGGCGAGCGCATGAAGGTCGCGCTGGAAGCCAACTCCACCGAAGACGAGCACGACTGCTTCAGCGACAACACCCACAACACCCTGTTCTTCAACGCCAAGAGCATTCGCAACATCTACACCGGCGAATACAAGCGCACCGACGGCAGCGTCGTGAAGGGCCCGAGCCTGTCCGACCTGGTCGCCAAGGTTGACGCCCAGGCCGACACCGAGCTCAAAGCCGACCTGGCCAACACCGAAGCCAAGATGCAAGTGATCGTCGACCGTGCCGAGAAGGACGGTGTGCACTTCGACCAGATGATCGCTCCGGAAGACAAGGACGATCAGCAGAAGATCCGCGACGCCATCGCCTCGCTGGTCAAGCAGACCGGCGCCATCGAGAAAGCCGCCACAGCGGTCGGCGTGCAGGACCTGAAGCCGGACAACGCTGACCACCAGTTCTGATCCGCGCCTGACGGCTGAAAAGTGCTGCGGCTCCACGCCGCAGTATCTTGCGAGCCTCAGCAAAGCCCCGTCCTGCGGGGCTTTGTCGTTTCCGGACAGCAAAAGATGTCGTTCGCGAATACAAATTTTTCATATTTGCATTTGACACCCCTGCTACCATGGCGCGCTGCCATCTGCCGCTTCCGGAACCCCTCGATGCTCCACCGCCGTACCGTCCTGTGCCTCGTGCCGCTGCTGTCTGCCCTGGCCCTTGCCGCGTGCAAACCGGAGACTTCCCAGCACGCCGTGGCCGAGCCCGGCGAAGCACTTTCCGGCGGCGCGACCACGGTGAAACAGAGCGACCGCAACGCCTACTCCATGCCCTCGGCCAACCTCACGCCGAGCCGCCGCCTGGACTTCAGCGTGGGCAACAGCTTCTTCCGCAACCCCTGGGTGATCGCGCCGAGCACCACCACCGCGCGCGACGGCCTCGGCCCACTGTTCAACACCAACGCCTGCCAGAACTGCCACATCAAGGACGGTCGCGGCCATCCGCCGGAGCCGAACGACATCAACGCCGTGTCGATGCTGGTGCGCCTGTCGATTCCCGCTGGCCCCGAAGATGCGCGCACGCTCAAGCGCCTGGGCGTGGTGCCCGAGCCGGTGTACGGCGGCCAGCTCCAGGACTCGGCCATCCCCGGGGTCGCCCCCGAAGGCAAGGTCCGCGTGGACTACGACCCGGTACCGGTGACCTTCAAGGACGGCACCGTGGTCCAGCTGCGCAAACCCAGGCTGCGCATCAGCGACCTGGGCTACGGCCCGATGCACCCGGACACACTGTTCTCCGCCCGCATCGCCCCGCCGATGATCGGCCTGGGCCTGCTGGAATCCATCAGCGAGGCGGACATCCTCGCCAACGCCGAGCTCCAGGCCAAGGGCGGCGACGGCATCCACGGCCGGCCGAACCGGGTCTGGGACGACGCGAAGCAGCAGACCGTCCTCGGCCGCTTCGGCTGGAAGGCCGGGCAACCCGATGTCGCCCAGCAGAACGCCCACGCCTTCTCCGGCGACATGGGCCTGACCAGCGATCTGCTGCCCGGCGACGACTGCACAAAAGCCCAGGTCGACTGCCTGAACGCCATCGACGGCGGCAAGCCGGAAGTCAGCCAGCACATTTTCAATCAGGTCGCCTTCTATGCCCGCAACCTCGCGGTGCCGGCGCGGCGCAAGGTCGACGATCCGCAGGTGCTCACCGGCAAGGGCCTGTTCTTCGACAGCGGCTGCGCCAGCTGTCACACGCCCAAATTCACCACCGCCGCCAATGCCGCCGAGCCCGAGCTGGCCAACCAGGTCATCCGCCCCTACAGCGACCTGCTGCTGCATGACATGGGCGAGGGACTGGCGGACAATCGCCCGGAATTTCTTGCCAGCGGCCGCGATTGGCGCACGGCGCCGCTGTGGGGCATCGGCCTGACCGAGACGGTCAACGGCCACACCCAGTTCCTGCATGACGGCCGCGCCCGCAACCTGCTCGAAGCCGTGCTCTGGCATGGCGGCGAAGCCGAAGCGGCGAAGCAACGCGTACTGAACTTCGACGCCGGGCAGCGCGACGCCCTGCTGGCGTTCCTGAACTCACTCTAAGGAGCCGAGCCCACCATGTTCCGCCCCCGTCTTCTGATCACCAGCCTCGCCATCGCCCTGGGCGCCTGCTCGCCCACCGACCCGCAGGCCACCACCAGCGCCACGCTGGCCCAGCAGGTGATCCTGCCGACCTACAGCCGCTGGGTCGACGCCGACCGCGCGCTGGCCGCCAGCGCCCTGGCCTACTGCCAGGGCAAGGAAGACCTGGCCAAGGCCCGCGCCGACTTCATGGCCGCGCAGAAGGCCTGGGCCGAGCTGCAGCCGCTGCTGGTCGGCCCGCTGGCCGAGGGCAACCGCTCCTGGCAGGTGCAGTTCTGGCCCGACAAGAAGAACCTCGTGGCGCGCCAGGTCGAGCAACTGCTGAGCAGCGGCAACCCGATTTCCCCGGCGACCCTGGATAAATCCAGCGTCGTGGTGCAGGGCCTGACCGCCTACGAATACATCCTCTTCGATGCGAAGATCGACCTGGCCAACGCCGAGACCAAGGCGCGCTACTGCCCGCTGCTGGAAGCCATCGGCGCGCACCAGCAGGCCCTGGCCGAAAGCATCCTGGCGCAGTGGAAACAGGACGGCGGCATGCTCGCCCAGCTCTCCAAGTTCCCCAACGACCGCTACGCCGACGCCCACGAAGCCATCGCCGAACTGCTGCGCGTGCAGGTCACCGCGCTGGACATGCTGAAGAAGAAACTCGGCACGCCGCTGGGCCGCCAGAGCAAGGGTATCCCGCAGCCGTTCCAGGCCGAAGGCTGGCGCAGCGACATGTCGCTGGCGAGCCTGGACTCCAGCCTGACCGGCGCCCAGGCGCTGTGGAACGGCACCGATAACAAGGGTCTGCGTGCCCTGCTCCCCGCCGAACAGAAAGAGCTGGCCGGCAAGATCGATGCGGCCTACGCCGACGTTCACGGCAAGCTGAAGGCAATCAACCAGCCGCTCAGCGAACTGCTGAAGGACGAGGCCGGCCTCAAGCAACTGAACGAGCTGTACGACAGCCTCAACGTTGTCCACCGCCTGCACGAGAGCGACCTGGCCAAGGCGCTGGGCGTGCAGCTGGGCTTCAACGCCAACGACGGGGATTGATTCGATCTGCTGCGCGTCGGCCATGCTTCGTTGGAAAGGCGCGTCGGATTGCTCATTGGCTGAAGCCAACTCCGCATCCGCCGCACCTTCCCGCCTGGCCTGGCTCCAGCTCGCAAGATCGATGGGATGAAAGAAGTGATAGAGGTGCAAGCCATGTTGCGACGTCACGTGATCGGCCTGGGCAGCCTGCTGCTCGGCGCCCTGACCTTCGGCGGCTGGACGCTGTCACGCAAGGGCAAGGAGCCCCTGGTGCTGTCCGCCCGTGACGACGCGGACGGCAGGCACTACGCCGTGGGCTATCGCCTGGACGGCAGCTGCGCCTTCGCCACCGAGGTCGGCCTGCGCTGCCACGACGTGGTGCAGCACTCCAGCCTGCCGCTGGCACTGTTCGTCGCCCGCCGGCCGGGGCGGCAGAGCTACCTGATCGATCTCAACGATGGCCGCCTGCTGCAGACCGTCGATTCGCAGGCCGACCGGCATTTCTACGGCCACGGCGTGTGGCACAAGGACGGCGAGTGGCTGTACGCGACCGAGAACGACACTACCGACCCGGGCCGCGGGCTGCTCGGCGTGTACCGCTTCGACGGTGAGCGCCTGAGCCACACCGGCGAGGTCTCCACCCACGGCCTCGGCCCGCACCAGGTGTCGTGGATGCCTGACGGCGAGACCCTGGTGGTGGCCAACGGCGGCATTCGTACTGAAGCCGAAAGCCGCGTGGAGATGAACCTCGACGCCATGGAGCCGAGCCTGGTGCTGATGCAGCGCGACGGCGCGCTGATCTCCAGGGAGACCCTGCCGCAGCAGATGAACAGCGTGCGCCACCTCGCCATCGCCGCGGACGGCACCATAGTCGCCGGCCAGCAGTACATGGGCGACTCCCACGACCGCGCCGACCTGCTCGCCATCAAGCGCCCCGGTCAGCCGTTCCAGCCCTTCCCGCTGGCCGACGAGCAGCGCCTGGCGATGACCCAGTACACCGCCAGCGTCGCCGTGCACGACGACCTGCGCCTGGTCGCCCTGACGGCTCCGCGCGGCAATCGCTTCTTCATCTGGGACCTGGATTCCGCCGCCGTGCGCCTGGACGCGCCGCTGCCCGATTGCGCAGGCGTCGGCGCGGTGAAGGACGGCTTCGTCGTCACCTCCGGCCAGGGCCGCTGCCGCTTCTACGACTGCCGCGGCGAACGCATCGCCGCCACCCCGCTGGACCTGCCCCCGGCGTTCTGGGACAACCACCTGCACCTGGCCTGAATTGCCGGGCATATCCGGCGAGCATGGGCGTAACTGTCTTCTTCTGAAATCCGTGCCTGGGCTTCCCTCTCCCCCGCCCTCTCCCTGAAGGGAGAGGGAGCTATCCGTGCGGCTGACACTGTGGTTTCAGCCGGCACCGAACCAGTCCCCTCTCCCTTCAGGGAGAGGGTTAGGGAGAGGGGAAATCCAAGGCACGGATTTTCAAAAGGTAGTTGCTCCTGCACCGTCCCACGGAATCAAGCGGAACCCCCGTACCAGAGCGCCTGAACCCACTACCACTCGTCTGCCTGGACTCAGGAAGACAGCCACCCAGCCGATGCAAAGGCTGACCGATTCCCACCCTGCGTCTTAGAGGCGTACCCCGATGTCCCCCACTACTTCCTTGCGTACCCAGATCCTTTCGCTGCTGGGCGGCAGCCTGCTGCTCGTGCTGCTGATCGCCCTCGCCTGCTTCCACTTCCTCTCCGGCAGCGTCAGCGCCTACCAGCGCCTGCTGGACGGCCCGCTGCAATCCTCGCAACTGGTGGACCAGGCCAACCTGGCCTTCAAGGCCCAGGTGCAGGAGTGGAAGAACGTCCTGCTGCGCGGCCAGCAGCCGGCCGACCTGAACAAGTACTGGAGCCAGTTCGAAGACCAGGAACGCGCCGTGCAGGACCTGCTGCAGCGCCTGGAACAGAATGCCGGCGACGATGCGCAGCTCAAGGCCCAGGTGAACCGCCTGCGCGACGAGCATCGCCAGCTCGGCCAGGCCTACCGCAAGGGCCGCGACGCCTATGTCGCCGCCGGCAGCGATCCACGCGCCGGTGACGTCGCGGTGAAGGGCATCGACCGCGCCGCCAGCGAGCAGATGACCGCCCTGGTGGACAGCCTGCATCACGACGCCCAGGAGCAAGCCAGGAGCATCTCCGCCAGCGCCGACAGTACCGTCCTCAGCGGCACGCTGGTCCTGTTGCTCTCGGGCATCGCGCTGGGCCTGCTCAGCCTGTGGCTGGTCAACCGCAACCTGATCGGCCCGATTGCCCGCCTGATCGAGCACATCGCCCAGCTCAGCGAAGGCAATTTCGGCGAGCGCGTCGACGCCAGCCGCCGCGACGAACTGGGCCGCCTGGCCCGCGCCGCCAACACCCTGCGCGACTTCCTGGCCGAGACCTTCACCCGCCTGAAACACAGCACCACCGAACTGGACACCGCCAGCGGCGAGCTGAACGCCATCGCCACCCTGATGGCCGAAGGCACCCGTGAGCAGTTCTCGCGCACCGACCAGGTGGCCACTGCGATGCACGAGATGTCCGCCACCGCCCAGGAAGTCGCGCGCCACGCTTCCGACGCCGCGCGCGCCGCGGATGATGCCGACCAGCACGCCCAGCAAGGCGGCGAGGTGATGCAGACCACCATCGTCACCATCACCCAGATGAGCAACGAGATCGCCAACACCGCCGACGTCATCCGCCGCCTGGAAAGCGACAGCGGGCGCATCGGCAAGGTGCTCGAAGTGATCCGCGGCATCGCCGACCAGACCAACCTGCTGGCGCTCAACGCCGCCATCGAGGCCGCCCGCGCCGGAGAAGCCGGCCGTGGTTTCGCCGTGGTCGCCGACGAAGTCCGCACCCTGGCCCAGCGCACCGCCGAGTCCACCGCCGAGATCCACCAGATCATCGACACCGTGCAGACCGGTTCGGTGAACGCCCTGCGCGCCATCGAGAATGGCCAGAGCCGCAGTGAGGAAGGCGTGGAGCGTGTCACCCAGGCCGGCGAAGTGCTGCGCAGCATCACCCAGGCCGTCGAAGCGATCCGCGACATGAACCGCCAGATCGCCACCGCCGCCGAGGAACAGACCTCGGTCGCCGAGGACATCTCGCGCAACCTCACCGAGATCACCGCCATCGGCGCCACCAACGAGGAAAACGTGGTGCGCACCCAGGGCGCCAGCCGCCACCTGCACGGCCTCTCCGGCGAACTGGCGGACGTTACCCGCAAGCTCAGCGCCTGATCCTCTTCGCCACACGGATGTGGCTCCCTTCCCCGCTCCGCCCGCCGCACCGTTCCAGCGCACATCTGCCACATACGATCTGACTTTTCGCGCGAAACCTCTTGTAATCGCAGCCCTTTGACTCGCCGTGCATTCAGGCATAAGGTGCGCAATTCCGCCCCGCAATGGGGCGTCCCCCGTATCGGCTTCAGAGCCTGATCGACATCTGCGCGAACGGAAGGCCGTCCGGCCAATACCGGACGAGCGATCGCGCCCGATTGCTGCCAGGCACGTACCAAGGAACAGGAAGATGTTGCGCCGCATGCTGATCATGCTGGGCGTGGTTGCCGTCATCGTTGCGGTGCTCGCCGGCTCGAAATACCTCTCCATCAAGAAACAGATCGCCATGTTCTCGGCACCGCGTCCGCCGGTGAGCGTGAACGCCACCCAGGCCGAAGAACGCGACTGGCAGAGCCGCCTGCAGGCTATCGGCACCCTGCGCGCGATCCAGGGCGTGACCCTGACCGCCGAGGTGTCCGGCACGGTCAGCGCGGTGCAGTTCGTCTCCGGCGACAAGGTCAAGGTCGGCCAGCCGGTGGTGCAGCTCGAGTCCGACGTCGAGCAGGCCACCCTGCGCACCGCCGAGGCGGACCTCGGGCTGGCCCAGGTCGAGTACGAGCGCGGCAAGAGTCTGGTGGGCCGCCAGGCCATTTCCAAGAGCGAATACGACCGCCTCGCCGCCCAGCTGAACCGCTCCACCGCCACCGTCGCGCAGCTGCGCGCGAGCCTGGCGAAGAAGCGCATCCTCGCGCCCTTCTCCGGCACCATCGGCATCCGCCAGGTGGACGTCGGCGACTACGTGTCCCCGGGCACCGAGATCGTCACCCTGCAGGACCTTTCCACCCTGCAGGTGGACTTCTTCCTGCCCGAGCAGGACTTCCCGCTGCTCAAGCGCGGGCAGAAAGTCGTGGTGCGCGTGGCGGCCTATCCGGGCCAGAGCTTCGACGCGCAGATCGACGCCATCAGCCCGCGCGTGGACAACCAGACGCGCAACCTGCTGGTCCGCGCCAGCATGGCCAACCCCGACGGCAAGCTGCTGCCGGGGATGTTCGCCAACCTTGAAGTCCAGCTGCCGGACAGCGCGCCGCGCGTCGTGGTGCCCGAGACTGCCGTCGCCTTCACCCTGTACGGCAACTCGGTGTATGTGGTGGTGCCGCACAAGCCAAAGGACGGCGAAAAGGCGGAAGACGCCAAGGCAGAGGACAAGGGGCCGAAACTGCAAGTCGAACGCCGCTTCATCAAGACCGGCGAGCGTCGCGAAGGCAGCGTGGTAATCCTCGAGGGCCTTAAGGCCGGCGAGGAAGTGGTGACCTCCGGCCAGCTCAAGCTGGACAACGGCACCGCCGTGGCCATCGTCAAGGACCCGCAGTAATCGCATAGCCGGCGCGTCGCTCGATGCGGCGCGCCAACAGACCCCGCCCTCATCCGGCAGGGTCCGCATTAAGGGATTGAGCTATGTTCACCGATCCGTTCATTCGTCGCCCGGTGCTGGCGACCGTGGTCAGCCTGCTGATCGTCCTGCTCGGCATGCAGGCCTTCAGCAAGCTGGTGATCCGCGAGTATCCGCAGATGGAAAACGCGCTGATCACCGTCACCACCTTCTATGCCGGCGCCAACGCCGAAACCATCCAGGGCTACATCACCCAGCCGCTGCAGCAGAGCCTCGCCAGCGCCGAAGGCATCGACTACATGACCTCGGTGAGCCGGCAGAACTACTCGGTGATCTCGATCTACGCGCACATCGGCGCCAACACCGATCGCCTGGTCACCGAGCTGCTGTCGAAGATCGGCGAGGTGAAGACCCAGCTGCCGCCGGATGCCGAAGACCCGGTACTGGACAAGGAAGCCGCCGACGCCTCGGCGCTGATGTACATCAGCTTCTTCAGCGAGCAGATGAACAACCCGCAGATCACCGACTACCTGTCGCGGGTGATCCAGCCCAAGCTCGCCACCCTGCCGGGCATTGCCGAGGCCGAGATCCTCGGCAACCAGGTGTTCGCCATGCGCCTGTGGCTGGACCCGGTGAAGATGGCCGCCTACGGCGTTACCGCCGGCGACGTGGCCGATGCGGTGCGCCAGTACAACTTCCTTTCCGCCGCCGGCGAGGTGAAGGGCGAGATGGTGGTCACCTCGGTGAATGCTTCCACCGACCTGAAATCCCCGGAAGCCTTCGCCGCCATTCCGCTGAAGACTGTGGGCGATCGCCGCGTGCTGATGGGCGATGTGGCGCGCGTCGAACTGGGCGCCGCGAGCTATGACGCGGTCAGCTCGTTCAACGGCATTCCCTCGGTTTACATCGGCATCAAGGGCACGCCCAGCTCCAACCCGCTGGACGTGATCAAGGAAGTCCGCGCCAAGATGCCGGAGCTGGAAGAGCAACTGCCGCCGGGCCTCAAGGTATCCATCGCCTACGACGCCACGCGCTTCATCCAGGCCTCCATCGACGAGGTGGTGAAGACCCTGGGCGAGGCGATCCTGATCGTCATAGTGGTGGTGTTCCTGTTCCTCGGCGCGTTCCGCTCGGTGATCATCCCGGTGGTGACCATCCCGCTGTCGATGATCGGCGTGCTGTTCTTCATGCAGATGATGGGCTACTCGATCAACTTGCTGACGCTGCTGGCCATGGTGCTCGCCATCGGCCTGGTGGTGGACGACGCCATCGTGGTGGTGGAGAACATCCACCGGCACATCGAGGAGGGCAAGTCGCCGTACCAGGGCGCCATCGAGGGCGCGCGGGAAATCGCCGTGCCGGTGGTGACCATGACCATCACCCTGGCCGCCGTGTACGCACCCATCGGTTTCCTGAGCGGCCTCACCGGCGCGCTGTTCAAGGAGTTCGCCTTCACCCTGGCAGGCGCGGTGATCATCTCCGGCATCGTCGCGCTGACGCTGTCGCCGATGATGTGCTCGCGCCTGCTGCGCCACGACGAGAACCCCAGCGGCCTGGCCCATCGCCTGGACCTGATCTTCGAGGGCCTGAAGGTGCGCTACCAGCGCCTGCTGCACGGCACCCTGAACAGCCGTCCGGTGGTGATCGTCTTCGCCGTGCTGATCCTGGCGATCATTCCGCTGTTGATGATGTTCACCCACAAGGAACTGGCGCCGGAGGAAGACCAGGGCATCGTCTTCCTCATGGCCAACGCGCCGCAGACCGCGAACCTCGACTACCTGTCGAAGTACACCGCCGAGTTCGAGGGCATCTTCCGCAAGTTCCCCGAGTACTATTCGGCGTTCCAGATCAACGGCTACAACGGCGTGCAGACCGGCATCGGCGGCATGCTGCTCAAGCCCTGGGACGAGCGCGAGCGCAGCCAGATGGAACTGCTGCAGGCGGTGCAGGGCGAGCTGGACAAGATCCCCGGCCTGCAGATCTTCGGCTTCAACCTGCCGTCGCTGCCGGGCACCGGCGAGGGCCTGCCGTTCCAGTTCGTGATCAACACCGCCAGCGACTACCAGTCCCTGCTGCAGGTGGCCGAGCGGGTGAAGAAGCGTGCGGAAGAGTCGGGCAAATTCGCCTTCCTCGACCTCGACCTGGCCTTCGACAAGCCCGAACTGGTGGTCGATATCGACCGCGCCAAGGCCGCGCAGATGGGCGTATCCATGCAGGACCTGGGCGTCGCGCTGGGAGCGCTGCTGGGCGAAGGCGAGATCAACCGCTTCACCATCGACGGCCGCAGCTACAAGGTGATCGCCCAGGTCGAGCGCGCCTACCGTGACAACCCGGGCTGGCTGAACAACTATTACGTGAAGAGCCAGGGCGGCCAGCTGATCTCGCTGTCCACGCTGGTGACCTTCCACGAGCGCGCGCGCCCGCGCCAGCTCAACCAGTTCCAGCAGCTCAACTCGGCGATCATCTCCGGCGTGCCGATGGTCAGCATGGGCGAGGCCATCGACACGGTGCGCGGCATCGCCGAGCAGGAATCGCCGCGCGGCTTCTCCTTCGATTACGCCGGCGCTTCGCGACAGTTCGTGCAGGAAGGCAGCGCGCTGATGATCACCTTCGCCCTGGCGCTGGCGGTGATCTTCCTGGTGCTGGCGGCGCAGTTCGAGAGCTTCCGCGATCCGCTGGTGATCATGGTCACCGTGCCGCTGTCGATCTGCGGCGCGCTGATCCCGCTGTTCCTCGGCCTGTCGAGCCTGAACATCTACACCCAGGTGGGACTGGTGACGCTGATCGGGCTGATCAGCAAGCACGGCATCCTCATCGTCGAGTTCGCCAACCAGCTGCGCCAGGAGCGCGGGCTGTCGGTGCGCGAGGCGGTGGAGGAAGCCGCGGCGATTCGCCTGCGCCCGGTGCTGATGACCACCGCCGCCATGGTGCTCGGCGTCATCCCGCTGCTGCTCGCCACCGGCGCCGGCGCGGTGAGCCGCTTCGATATCGGCATCGTCATCGCCACCGGCATGAGCGTGGGCACGCTGTTCACCCTGTTCGTGCTGCCCTGCGTGTACACGCTGCTGGCCAAGCCGGACAAGAAGCCGGTTGAAGCCCCCGCGCCGGCTCCAGCGCACTGAAGAAAAAGCCCCGCTGATGCGGGGCTTTTTTCTCGCACCTGTACTTCCCTTGTAGGGCGCATAACGCCACAGGCGTTATCTGCCACGGCGGATAAGGCGTTCCGCTTTATGCGCCCTACGACAACAGGAAAACTCCAGCCTCGTTGGGTTGGGGGAGGACAGGCGCGACACACACGGCCGGGGGGGGAAAATATGTGGATCGGGGTGGAGCCCCACCACCAAGGCGCGCAATGTCGCGTCGTCGGGGGG
>NZ_JBGLYK010000092.1:0-20239 GCF_047304025.1 Pseudomonas sp. Pseusp97
TGCCTGGCGGGCGCGGGCGCTGGTGATGTCCAGGTCCGGCGTGCCGCGCAGGGCTTCGCCGATCAGGCTGTCCAGTTGCGGGTCGCCCAGGCTGGTCCACCAGTGTTCGCTGGGCCAGGCGGCCGGGGAGAGCGGCGTGCCGTCGAGGCTGACGCCGGCTTTCAGGCTGGCGGGGTCGACGGTCTTGCCGCTGGTGTCCAGGCCGGAGTAGCTGACGCAGCCGGAGAGTCCCAGTACGGCGGCAAACACGGCGGCCGGCAGCAGGGCAAGACGGAGGTGGCTCATGGTCATTTCTCCTGCGCCGCGCAGTGGGCCGCGGCGCCGTGGGCGCGCAGGATCTTGTCGAGCAGGCCGGTGAGGGTCTGCAGTTCGTCGCGGGAGAGGACGCCGACCAGCTCGTTCATCGCGGCGGCGGCGATGCTCGGCGCCTCGTCATTCACCGCCTGCCCGGCGGGGCTCAGGCTCAGGCGCACGCTGCGGCGGTCGTTCCGGCAGGGCTCGCGGAGCAGCAGGTCCTTGCGTGCGAGACGGTCGAGCATGCGGGTCATGGAGCCGCTGTCGATGGACAGTTCGCGGCATAGCTCGGCGGGAGTGTTGGCGCGGTCATTGCCGACGAAGAACAGCACCTTGAACTGCGCTGCGGTGATATCCAGGTGCGCCAGGTGTTTGTCCAGCAAGCGATCCTTGAGGATGGCGGTGGCCCCCAGCAACTGGCCGATGGAGCCTTTGAACGGAAAGTCCGCGACGTCGTAGTGATTCATGTCAAAACAGATGACTGCTTAGGCAGGGAAATGTTTCGAAATGATACTGCCTAGGCAGCGATTGACCTAGGTTCGATTGTCGCGATTGCGCAACAATCCGTTCGATGAAGCGCAATTGGAGCGGAAGTGGCAACAGGAATGGCAGATTTCCTACGACCTTTTTGAGCCTTTATGCACAAGCGGGAATGCGTTAGAGCAGAAATCGCATATGAGATGTGAAGGCCATCAACTAAGTTTGCAACTCTATGTTTTTAAAAGATTAATTTCATTTGTTCAGAAAATGACCAGATCGCAGCGAGGCAGTCTGGCTGGCCAGGCAGCGGCATTTTTTCCGGGGTTACGAACAGAGTTATCCACAGGGGCTGTGGGTGAAGCGCTGGAACGTCCGTCTCAGATGCGTTCGGCGAGTAACAGCAGGTTGCGCGGAGTCAGCCGGGTGGCGCAGAAGGCGCCCAGGGTGGCGCGATAGCCTTGCTCGTCGAGGAGTAACGCACGGTCCAGTAGCAGCCATAGCTCCATTGGCCGGCGGAACAGGCCGCGCACCAGTTCCAGGTTGCGTACCTCGGCCAGACGCCGCCAGCCCCTCGCTTCCAGTCCCTCCCAGTCCGTGCCGGCAGGCAGGTCGAGCCCTCTGAGCGCGGCCAGGTCGCGGCAATACTCGGCGAAGGGTTTGTCCAGCCAGGTCGGCGGCACAGAAGGAACCGGCAGGTAGCTATCGCTGCCGCGGACTTCCCGTTGCAACAGGTCGAAGGCCAGGCGTCGCGCCATCGAGCCGTCGCGCTGGCGTCGCACGCGGGCGCCGGCGGTCACGGTTTCCGCCAGTGGCAGGCGCAGGTCGTCCCGCGAGAGCAGCAGGGTGGAGCCTTGCGCGGCGTGCGAGAGCGGCTGGTAGTGCTCGCCATCGATGCGGTTGTAGCAGCAGGGGGCCACGGCGAGCTGGCGGCAGCCGCGGCTGCTGGCCAGCCGCAGCAGGCGGACGTGCAGGTCGCCGCAGGCGTGCAGGGCGACGGCGGTGTGGCCAGCTTGCAGGTGCTCGCCGGCGTCGGATGCCAGCACGTCCTGCTGCATATGCCGGGCCTGAAGTTGAAGCCGGTCGCTCAGGCGCTGGCCGTCTTCCACCAGGGCATTGTCGAACTCCAGGCTCAGCAGCGGCTTGCCGTCGCGCGCCAGCAGGCGGCCCAGATGGCCTTTGCCGGCGCACCAGTCGAGCCATTGTTGCGGCGCGGCGGCGAAACCCAGGCGGCTGGCGAAGGCTTCGATCTGCTGCCATTTGCGGCCGGGTACGTCGACGGTCAACTGGTTCGGCAGTTTGCCCAACGGCGTGGCCGGCAGTTCGCCGACGATGGACAACTGCGCGGCGACGGCAGCCAGTGCAGGGAAGGGCGCTGGGGCATCGAGCCGTTCGGGTGCGTTGTGTACCGCGTCGGCGTTTTCCAGGCTGCGGCTGCGCAGCCAGGCGGCCAGTTCGGGATAGTCTCGCTCCCAGGGCAGTCGCAGCGCCGTGAAGGGCTTCGGCCGCCACAGGGCCTGATGATCCAGCAGGAAGCTATCCAGTGCCTGGAAGCGCTGGAGCAGGTCGGAGCCGGTCAGGGGAGCGTCGTTCGGGAGCACGGTGCGAAACGGGGGGCAAGCCACGGGGCGCGCATTATAGCGGCCCCGCGGGCGAGCGGTGTGCCGGTCAGCGGCCCTGCATGGAGTCCACCTTCAGCCAGCGTTCCAGCAGGCGGAAGATGCGCGTCAGCAGCAGGGTGATGACCAGGTAGAACAGCCCCGCGAGGCAGAAGAACAGCATGGCCTCGTAGGTGCGCGCGATGATGGTGCGGGTCATGCCCATGATGTCGAACAGGGTGACCGTGTACACCACTGCGCTGGCCTTGAGCATGAGGATCACCTCGTTGCTGTAGGCCGGCATGGCGATGCGCGCGGCGCGCGGCAGGATGATGTGGAACAGCGCCTGGCGACGGGACATGCCCAGTGCGCGGGCGGCTTCCACTTCGCCCACCGGGATGGCGTGGATGGCGCCGCGCAGGATTTCCGCGATGTAGGCGGCGGTGTGCAGGGTCATGGTCAGCAGGGCGCACCAGTACGGGTCGCGCAGGTACGGCCAGAACGGCCCCTTGCGCACGCTTTCGAACTGGGCGAAGCCGTAGTAGACGATGAACAGCTGCAGCAGCAGCGGGGTGCCACGGAAGAAGAAGATGTAGGCGTAGGGCACCGCGCGCACGTACCAGTGCCGCGAAGCCCGGGCGATGCCCAGCGGCACTGCCAGGCACAGGCCGGCGACCACGGCGATCGCCAGCAGCTCCAGGGTCAGGGTGGCGCCCTGGAGCATCTTCGGCAGCCATTTGAGGATCAGCTCGAGATCGGTCATAGCTCGTTCCTCACGAAGCCACGGCCGGCGCGACGCTCAAGGAAATGCAGGGCGGCCATGATGAAGACGGTCAGGCCCAGGTAGATGAAGGCCGCGGTCATGTAGAAGGTGAAGGGTTCCTTGGTCGCGTTGGAGGCGACCTGGGCCTTGCGCATGATCTCGTCGAGGGTGATCAGCGAGACCAGGGCGGTGTCCTTGAGCAGGATCAGGTAGAGGTTGCCCAGGCCCGGCAGCGCCACGCGCCAGACCTGCGGCAGCACGATGCGCCAGAAGATGCGCGGAGCGGAGAGGCCTAGCGCCTGGCCCGCCTCACGGTGGCCCTTGGGAATGGCCAGCAGCGCACCACGGAACACCTCGGTGGCGTAGGCGCCGAAGCACAGGCCCAGGGCACAGGTACCGGCGGCGAAAGGCGACAGGGCGAATTCCGGGTAGCCGAACAGGTTGCCGATGGCGTTCAGTCCGGTCACGGTGCCGAAATAGATCATCAGTACCCAGAGCGTCTCGGGTACGCCGCGCACCACGGTGGTGTAGAAGCCGCCGAGCATGCGCAGGAAGGTGTTCTTCGAGGTCTTGGCGACGGCGCCGAGCAGGCCGAGGATCAGTCCGACGCAGACTGCGGCGAGCGAAAGCTTGAGCGTCATCCAGGTGCCGGCGATCAGCTGATCGCCAAAGCCGTGCAGGTCGAAAATCATGGGGAGTCACGCCTGAAGGCGCGCGCCGCCCGGTGAGGGGCGGCGCGGCACGTGCATCAGTAGATGCTGAAGGGGAAGTACTTGTCGTTGATCTTCTTGTAGGTACCGTCGTCGACGATTTCCTTCAGAGCGGCGTTCAGCTTGTCACGCAGCGGGTCGCCCTTGCGCACGGCGATGCCGATCTTGTCGTTGTCGAACACCGGCTCGCCCTTGAACTCGAAGTCCTTGCCGGCGTCGCTTTTCAGCCAGTCGTACTGCACGAACTTGTCGGCCAGCACGCCGTCGAGGCGGCCCGAGGACAGGTCGAGGTAGGCGTTTTCCTGGGTGTCGTAGAGCTTGATGGTAACGGTGTCGGACATGTTGTCCTCGAGCCAGGTACCGGCGATGGTCGCGCGCTGGGCCCCGATCACCTTGCCTTTCAGGTAGCCCTTGTCGGTCTTGAAGTCGGTGGACTTGGGCGCCACGAACTGCAGCTTGTTGGTGTAGTAGGGGTTGGTGAAGTCGACTGCCTGCTTGCGCTCGTCGGTGATCGACATGGAGGCGACGATGAAGTCGAACTTCTTGGCGTTCAGGGCGGGGATGATGCCGTCCCAGTCGGAGGTGACGACGTCGCACTCGGTCTTCATCTTGGCGCACAGCGCCTTGCCGATCTCGATGTCGAAACCGACCACCTGGCCGCTGGCGTCGATGCCGTTGAAGGGCGGGTAGGCGCCTTCGGTGCCGATGCGCAGCTTGTCCGCGGCGATGGCCTGGCTCCCCAGTGCGAAGGTGGCCGCGATAGCCAGGACGATCTTCTTATAGTTGTTCATGCAGTGATGCTCCGTTAGCGGTGGCTGGACATGAATTGTTTACAGCGTGCCGATTGCGGGTTGTCAAATACCTGCTGCGGCGGTCCCTGCTCTTCTACCAGGCCCTGGTGGAGGAACACCACCTCGCTGGACACCTGGCGCGCAAAGTTCATTTCATGGGTCACCAGCAGCATGGTACGACCCTCATCGGCAAGCGCGCGGATAACGTTAAGCACTTCCTGGACCATTTCCGGGTCCAGTGCCGAAGTCGGCTCGTCGAAGAGGATGACCTTGGGCTGCATCGCCAGGGTGCGGGCGATGGCGGCGCGCTGTTGCTGGCCGCCGGAAAGCTGCGCGGGGAAGCAATGGCGCTTGTCGGAGATGCCGACCTTCGCCAGCAGCGCCTCGGCGATTTCGGTGGCTTCGGCCTTGGTCTTGCCCAGCACGCGGCGCGGTGCCTCGATGATGTTGTCGAGGATGCTCATGTGCGGCCACAGGTTGAAGTTCTGGAAGACGAAGCCCAGTTCGCTGCGCAGACGGTTGATCTGCTTGCCGTCGGAGGCGACCAGCGAGCCGTCCTTGGATTTCTTCAGCTTGAGTTCTTCACCGGCGACCAGGATCTGGCCCTGGTGCGGGTTCTCCAGCAGGTTGATGCAGCGCAGGAACGTGGATTTACCGGAACCGGAGGAGCCGAGGATGGAAATCACATCGCCGTCGCGGGCGGTCAGGGAAATGCCTTTGAGCACTTCCAGGTCACCGTAACGCTTGTGCAGGTTACGGATTTCCAGTGCGGGTATGGCCGTGGCCATAGGGGGCTCCTCTATTGTTATTCGGACCTTTCGCAGCGGGGCACTGCAGAATCGGGGCCATCCTGGCGAGGGGCAACCTAACACGCACTCCGGAGTGCGCCAAGCGCCCATCTGCCGCGGTCGTCGGCTGTAGTGGCAAGTTGTCGCATTGCCGCTCGGCGTTGTCGCCTGGGCTGAACTAGTCGCGCCGGACAGGGGCATCGCAGAGGGCGCGGGGACGGGATAGTGCCAGCTTCGCCCCCTGTAAAGAAGTCCGGCGGCCAGGGGGCCGCCGGTGGGGTCACTGCATCATCTGCCGCAACTGCGGGTTGGGATCTTCCAGGGCTTCGGCAGGGGTAATGTCATCCTGGGATTCCGGCGGCTGGCTGGCCATCAGGTTCGGGGGGCCGGACAGGCGCGGGATCGGCAGCGGCTTGGCGTCCGCGAGCCCCGTGCCGGTGCCTTCGGAGGCATTGATCGTCGACTTGCGCGGCTGGGTGAGCACGTGGAAGTCGGTGATCTCGATGACGCCCTTGCCTTCGGCCAGCAGGTGGAAGGAGAAAGCCTTGCGCGCTTCCTCGTTGTCAAAGCCGAAGGTCACTTCCAGCGGCTGGTTACGCTTCACCAGCGGGAAGTCGGGTATCTCGATGGGCACCGGCTTTTCGAACGAGCGCGTCCTGAGTGTCACTTTCGCTCCATTGGCGTCCATCTGCACGGCGCGGATCTTCAGGCTCACCGTGGTGTGGGAGTTGGCCGGGAACTCCAGGTACTGCGCGCCGATCAGGTTGTCGGTGTATTCGTTGTCGATCTGCGGCTTCAGGCGGATGCGTTCCTTGGTCGCGAACTGGTATTCCCGGGCCGACTGCGCCTGGGTAACCGACTGGTCGAGGATGTCCGCGCGGGCGGTCATCAGGCGGGCGTCGCGGCCACTGAAGCGGCCCTCGAACTTGGCGGTATCGGCAATGAAGCCGTCGCTCTTGTAGCGCCGGCAGACCTGCTGGAAGTCGCACTCGGTGAAGTTGCCCTTGCCGTCGTGGTAGCGCTGCATGCCATTGGTGAAGGAAACCATCTCGCGGCCCGTGGCGTATTCGCGGAACAGCGAGCGGCCGGCAATATCCTGCGGCGCCTTGATGGCGAAGTAGTCGAGCACCGAGGATTCCAGGTCCACATGGCCGTAGACGCCCGCCTTCACTGGCGGCAGCGCGGCCTGTTCCGGTGCAAGGATCAGGTTCAGGCCCCATGCCGAGGCAAGGCGCACGTTGTCGATGCCGTGGGATTCATCGGAAGTGACGATGACCAGGGTGTCCTTGAGTACGCCTTTTTCCTCCAGGCCCTTGAGGAAGGCATCGACGGCGTCGTCGAGGTAGGCCACGGCTGCCTGGCGCGGCGTCGGGTACTTGGCCAGGTATTCCGGCGTGGCCGAATACGGCTGGTGGGTGCCGACGGTGAGCAGGGTGAGCATCCACGGCTGCTTCTTCTGGCGCAGTTGGCCGACATAGTCGAGCGCGCCTTCGAAGAACGCCTTGTCATCCATGCCCCAGGCGAACTCCAGGTACGGCTTCTTCTTGAACCAGTCGCGACCCAGGGTCTTGTCGAAGCCCATGGCCGGCATGACCTTGTCCTTGGCCATGAAACGCAGGCCGGCGCCCTGCAGGAAGTGGGTGCTGAAGCCGGCCTGGTGCATCTGCGCCGGCAGGCATTCGGCGGCGCGGGTCGGGTTGCCCAGCAGCTCGACGCCTTTGGGGGTGCCGTTGTCCAGCTTGCTGTAGTCGCCGCAGAGCATGGCGTAGAGGCCGCGGATGGTCTGGTGGCTGTGCACCACGTAATCCGGGGTGGTCATGGCGCGCTCGGCCCAGGTGCTCAGGCGCGGCATCATCGATTCTTCGTAGCTGCTGCTCAGCGCTGCGCGGTTGGTGGCGACGTAGGCGCCCGGAATACCTTCCATGGCGATGATCAGCACGTTCTTCGCCTGGCCGCGACCGGCCAGCAGCGAGGTGCCGCTCAGGTCGTGCTGGGTCAGGCCGGTGACGTCCGGGCGGACTTCCGGCAGGTCGCGGTCGCGCCAGTCCTGGTAGGCCATCTCGCCGCTGGTGACGGCGCGGGAGGCCAGTTGGTGCGGCAGGTTGAACTGCTTCCACATCTCCGCGTCGCTGGGCTGGAAGTACTGCACGCCGGCGTGCGCGGCCAGCAGCAGGGCAGGCACCGCATAGGCGTAGCGCGGCAGCGGCTTTTCGCGGCGGCGCCAGAGCAGTGCGCAGAGAAGAATGCCAGCACCGATCAGCACAGCCAGGTGCAGGTGGTTGAGGCCGCCGCCCTCGGTGGAGTTGGCGACGAAGGTCGGGTCGGCGAGGAAGTGCAGGTCCTCCGGCGCGGGCATGCGGCCCACGGCGCTGACCAGCTCGGCAGTACCGATCACCGAGAGCGCCCAGATCAGCATGACCGGAATGGCGATGAACAGGCGTCGGTTGTGCAGAGCGACGACCAGCAGCGTGCCGAGCGCCAGGTCCGACAGGTAGCCCAGCGAGGAGCCCCAGCCCAGGCTATAGCGGCCGATCAGCGGGACCAGCAGGAAAAGGGCAGACAGGGAAACCAGGTTGCCCCGCGAATTCCACCAGCTTATGAGTTTGCGCACAGTGACTCCGCTACCAAACATCGAATCCCGGAGGGTATCCCACTGCAAGTGTGGAAATCGTCCGGATGGTCATGATTCTGAAAGATCGGTGTGCTATGCGCCAGTAGACACTGAAGTCAGGCAAACATTCGATACGAATCGGGGGAGCGCGCGGGGGCGGGGGAGTGACTTGTGCCGGCTTGCGCGGGCGGAAACGAAAAAGCCCCTGAAATCGCAGGATTTCAGGGGCTTTCGGAAGGCTTGGTGCCCAGGGACGGAATCGAACCGCCGACACGGGGATTTTCAATCCCCTGCTCTACCAACTGAGCTACCTGGGCAACGTGGCGCGCATTAAAAGGGTTTTCGAAAGGGGTGTCAAGCGTGCCGCGAAAAAATTTTTCAAATAATACCGATGCTTACGCGCTGGGCGGGACGTAGCCCTCGGCCTGCGCGTATTCCTCGCCGGAGAGGAACTTGTCCATTTCGGCGGTGAGGAACTTGCGATCCTCGGCATTCATCATGTTCAGGCGACGCTCGTTGATCAGCATGGTCTGGTGCTTCTGCCATTCGTCCCAGGCCTTCTTCGAGACGTGCTCGTAGATGTCCTGGCCCTTGGCTCCGGGATAGGGCGCGCGATCGAGGCCGGGCAGCTCTTCTTTGTATTTGCGGCACATCACCAGTCGGGTCATGACATTTCTCCTGCATTCAACACGTCGGCGGCTCGTTTGAGCAGCTTCTTCACCGGGGCGGCAAGGCCGAGCCGCGGCGGGGTGGCGAGGTTATACCAGAGCCAGTCGGCCTCGGCCACGGCGGGTGCTGCGTCCTCGACGCGCACCAGCCAGGGCTCGATGGCCAGCTGGAAGTGGCTGAAGGTGTGGGTCAGGCCGGGCAGCTCGCGGCGCTCGCCCAGGCGCAGGGCGTGACGCTGGGCCAGCGGGTCGAGGGCGGCCAGGTCGTCCAGTTCCGGAAAGCTCCACAGCCCGCCCCAGAGGCCGGTCGATGGACGACGATAGAGCAGGATGTCGCCCTCGCGGTTGGCCAGGATCGGCATCAGCGTGCGCTTCTGCGGCAGCGCCTTGCGCGGCTTGGATACCGGGAAGTCGGTCTCGCGGCCGAGGAAGTGCGCGCGGCAGCCCTCTCGCAGCGGGCAGAGCAGGCAGCTCGGTTTGCTGCGAGTACAGAGGGTCGCGCCCAGGTCCATCATCGCCTGGGTGTAGTGGTTGACCCGTTCCTGCGGTGTGAAGCGCTCGGCGGCGTCCCACAGCTGTTTGGCCACCTTGGGCTCGCCCGGATAGCCGTCGCAGGCGAGGTAGCGCGCCAGGACGCGCTTGACGTTGCCGTCGAGGATCGGTGCGCGCAGCCCCATGGAGATGCTGGCAATGGCGCCGGCGGTGGAGCGGCCGATGCCGGGCAGCTCGGCGAGTTGCTCGACGTCGCGGGGGAATTCGCCGCCGTGCTGTTCCATCACCGTCTTCGCGGTCTTGTGCAGGTTGCGCGCTCGGGTGTAGTAGCCCAGGCCCGTCCACAGGTGCAGCACTTCGTCTTCCGGCGCGTTGGCCAGGTCCGCCACGGTGGGCAGTGCGGTCATGAAGCGGTCGTAGTAGCCCATGACCGTGCTGACCTGGGTCTGCTGCAGCATGATTTCCGAGACCCACACACGGTAAGGCGTGATGTTCTGCTGCCAGGGCAGGTCATGGCGGCCGTGCGTGTCGAACCAGTCGAGCACGGCCTGATTGAAGCTTTGCGGGGTCACTTCTTGAACAGCCCTTTGAGTGCGTCTTTGAGTTCGGGACTGACCTTGTCGCCGAGCTTCTCTTCGATTTTCTGGTTCAGCCGGTCCCCGGCCAAACGTGCAGCGATCTTGCCGATGCCGTCCTTGTCCAGGCGGCAGGCCTTGGCGCCCAGCTCCAGCGGGCCGCGGCAGCGCAGCGGCCATTCGATGCCGACATAGCGCTTGTTCACTTCGCACGCGGGGTCGGGCATGTCGCTCTTGTCGCCCTCGATGGTGACTCCGACGCGGTAGTCCATGCCCAGCACGCGCAGGTCGAGGTCGCCGTCGCCCTTGACGGTCAGGCCGGGGATGCTCGCCTTGAGGTCCGGGTTGCTGGCCACGCCATTCTTGAACACCAGGTTGCCCTGCAGCTCGCGGAACGGCGTGTCCTTGCCGCCATGCTCGGCAGTCAGCGACTTGCGGTTCAGCGTGGCGATGCCCTGGCACAGCTGCTGTTCGAGGTTGGCGTTGAGCAGTACGCCCTGGGTCAGGACGAAGCGCGCGGTGCCATTGAGGTTGTCGATCCAGGCCTTCTGGCTGTTGCCCTGGGTGGTGATGTCGGCGTCGAGGTCCAGCAGGCCCTTCACCGGCGGTTTCTGGCCCTGGGATTCGAGCAGGCGCTCCACCGGTACGTCGGCGATGTGTTTCTTCGCCTGCAGGGTCGGTACGTCCTGGCGTACGTCGAGGGTGGCGGTGGCGTTGAACTTGCCGTCGTAGAGTTCGCCACGCATATCGTCGAGGTTGAGCAGGCCGCCCTGGCTGCGCAGCTTGAGCACGGCATTGTCGATGGGCAGCTTGTCCAGGGTCAGCTGGCCGAGGTTCAGGCTGGCGTCCAGGTCCAGTGCGCGCAGGCGGGCGATGGGCAGCAGCGGGGCGTCGCTCCAGGCCTGCTGGGTCGGCTGGCTGGGCAGCGGGGTGTCGCCTTTGATGGCGTTCTGTTCGGTGCTGGCGACTTCCGCCTTGCGCGCGCTGTTGGTGGCGTCCTGGGCTTTCTTGACCTTGGCCGGCAGGTAGCGGTCGAGGTCGAGCTTGTCGCCGGAGAGCTGGGCGCGGATCGCCTGCTTGCCGAAGTCGGCGAGGCCGAGGTTGCCGCTGAAGCTGCTGTCGTCCAGCTTCAGCTTGATGTCGCCCAGGGTCAGGCTGTTGCGGGTGCCGCTGACGCGGGTGGCCAGTTCCAGCTTGGTCAGGGTGGTGGTGTCGGCCATTTCCGGCAGGGTCTGGCCGATGCCTTCGAGGAATTCGCGTAGGTTGAACGGCGCCAGCGACAAGCCGCCGTCGAACTTGGGTTCCTTGTCCAGCTCGCGGGCCTTGATCTCACCCAGGGCGCGCAGCTGGTTGACGGTGACCTTCAGGCCGTTCCACTCGGCGACCTGGGCGGCCTGGTCGAGCACCAGCTGGCCCTGGGCGCTGTAGTTGGCGGTCTTGCCCTGGAACGGGTCGCCGGAGACTTCGCCGGCGAGCTTGGCGTCTTCGAGCTGGTAGCGCTTGAGCGCTCGGTCGAAGCGCAGGTTGCCGGTCAGCTCGGTGCGGGCGCGGATCACAGGCTGGTTGGTGCCCAGGTAGGCGCTGAACTTGACCGGGATGTTGCTGCCTTCGCGGATCGCGCCGGTGCTCAGCTCGATGCCTTCGACGCTGTAGTTCTTGCCGCTCTGGGCGTCGGCGTAGTCGATGCGGGCGTTCTTCACGCTCAGGCTGTCGATGTCCAGCTTCATCGCCTGGTGGGATTGCTGCGCATCCGCCTTGGCCTGCTCGGTCGGCGCCGGCGCCGGTTGTTCGGGCTGCTTGCCGTTGGCCGGTGGGAGGGGCTTGCCGATGCTTTCCCAGTTGCCGACGCCGTTCTTGTCCTTGTTCAGGGAAAGGGTCAGGCCTTCGACGCGGATGTCGCTCATCTGCACCTGCTTGCGCAGCAGCGGCAGTACGCGCACGGACATGGCCAGCAACTGCGCGTCGGCGAACGGCTGGTCCGGCGCCTGCAGGCTCGCCACGCTGGTGTCGTGCAGCTCCAGGCCGAGCCAGGGGAACAGGCTCCAGCCGATGTCGCCCTTGAGGTTCAGTTCGAGGTTGGCCTTGTCCCGGGCGATCTGGCGGATCTCGTCCTTGTAGTCGTTCGGGTCGAAGAAGTGGGTCAGCACGAAGCCGGCGGCGACGATGAGCAGCAGCAGGACCAGGGCAATGATGCCGATGATTTTGCCGAACGCTTTCATGGACGGGTCCTTGTTCAGGCGGCGGGTGGAATAGCGGGAAAGTATACCAATGCCGCGGCGGCGCCCCAGCCGGAAAGGCGCAGGCCGCTAATGCGGGGTTTGAACGGGGACTTGGCGCGCGGTTCCCGGGCGCGCCGCGATCAGGCCGTTTCCAGCGTCAGGCCCAGGTGCTCGGCAAAGCGCTCGGCTTCGGGCTGGCCTTGCGGAACGCTCAGGCGCAACGCGGCGCCTTGCTGGACGGCCAGGCGCTGCGCCTCTTCCAGCAGCCGCCGGGCGACGCCGCGATTGCGAGTGAGCTGGCGCACGCACAGTCGCGAGATTCGCCAGGTGTCGCCGTCGCGCTCGATCCAGGCGGCGCCCAGCAGGCGGTCGTTGAAGCGCCCGGTGAACAGCCGGCCTTCGGCAAGCCCGCGGGTGACCAGCTCCTGAGGATCGGCGAAGGGGACGAGCAACCAGTCCGGCGCGTCGGCGTAGATCTTCAGCAGGTCCTGGCGGTCTTGGTCGCTGGGCTGGGTCAGGTGCTGGACGACGACGGGCATGGGCAATCCTCGAAAGGCGAGCCGCGCAGTGTAGGACTATCGGCCGGCGCCGACCACCGCCCATAGCCGCGCGGCGCCTCGCGCGCCTATAATGCCGCCCCTTCTTATAATTACGTGCAGTGTTAGCTGTGGAGCTGGTGATGGCCGAACGCAAGGCATCCGTCGCGCGCGACACCCTGGAAACCCAGATCAAGGTTTCCATCGACCTGGATGGAACGGGCAAGGCCCGCTTCGATACCGGGGTTCCCTTCCTCGAGCACATGATGGACCAGATCGCCCGCCACGGCCTGATCGACCTGGACATCGAATGCAAGGGCGACCTGCATATCGACGACCACCATACCGTCGAAGACATCGGCATCACCCTCGGCCAGGCCTTCGCCAAGGCCATCGGCGACAAGAAGGGCATCCGCCGCTACGGCCACGCCTACGTGCCGCTGGACGAGGCGCTGTCGCGCGTGGTCATCGACTTCTCCGGCCGCCCCGGCCTGCAGATGCACGTGCCGTTCACCCGCGCCAGCGTTGGCGGCTTCGATGTCGACCTGTTCATGGAGTTCTTCCAGGGCTTCGTCAACCACGCCAACGTCACCCTGCACATCGACAACCTGCGCGGGCACAACACCCACCACCAGATCGAGACCGTGTTCAAGGCCTTCGGCCGCGCGCTGCGCATGGCCATCGAGCTGGACGAGCGCATGGCCGGCCAGATGCCGTCCACCAAAGGGTGCCTGTAATGCAGACCGTTGCCGTCATCGACTACGGCATGGGCAACCTGCACTCGGTGTCCAAGGCGCTTGAACGCGTGGGCGCCGGCCGCGTGCTGGTGACCAGCGACGCCAACGTGATCCGCGAGGCGGACCGCGTGGTGTTCCCCGGCGTCGGCGCGATCCGCGACTGCATGGCCGAGATCAGGCGGCTGGGCTTCGACGCCCTGGTGCGCGAAGTCAGCCAGGACCGCCCGTTCCTCGGCATCTGTGTCGGCATGCAGGCGCTGCTGGAGCGCAGCGAGGAGAACGACGGTGTCGATTGCATCGGCCTGTTCCCCGGCCAGGTGCGCTTCTTCGGCAAGGACCTGCACGAGGACGGCGAGCACCTGAAGGTGCCGCACATGGGCTGGAACGAAGTGGCACAAAGCGTGGATCACCCGCTGTGGCACGACATCCCCGACCGCGCGCGCTTCTACTTCGTGCACAGCTACTACATCGAGGCGGGCAATCCGCGCCAGGTAGTCGGCCGCGGCCACTACGGGCGTGATTTCGCCGCCGCGCTGGCCGATGGCTCGCGCTTCGCCGTGCAGTTCCACCCGGAGAAGAGCCATACCCACGGCCTGCAGCTGCTGCAGAACTTTGCCGCCTGGGACGGGCGCTGGTAAGTCATGGCCCGTCAGAAGGACAAGCCGGCGATCCTCGAACTCGACGGCGCCCAGCGCCAGAGTGCGGCGCGCGCCATCCAGCGCTTCCTCGAGGATCGCTTCGAGCTGGATGTCGGCTCCTTCGAGGCCGAAGAGGCGCTGGACTTCTTCCTGCGCGAGTTCGGCCCGCTGTTCTACAACAAGGCGATCTTCGATGTGCAATCTCACCTGAAAGACCGGTTCGAGAGCATCGAAAGCGACTTGTGGGCGCTCGAGAAGAGCTGACCCGACCCCATTCATCTTTGGATTCGAGCAGGTTCAACCCATGCTGATCATCCCCGCAATCGATCTGAAAGACGGCGCCTGCGTGCGCCTGCGCCAGGGCCTGATGGAAGACGCCACGGTGTTCTCCGACGACCCGGTGTCCATGGCCGCCAAATGGGTGGAAGGCGGTTGCCGCCGTCTGCACCTGGTGGACCTGAACGGCGCCTTCGAAGGCAAACCGGTCAACGGCGAGGTGGTCACCGCCATCGCCAGGCGCTACCCGAACCTGCCGATCCAGATCGGCGGCGGCATCCGCTCGCTGGAGACCATCGAGCACTATGTCCGCGCCGGCGTCAGCTACGTGATCATCGGCACCAAGGCGGTCAAGCAGCCGGAGTTCGTCGCCGAAGCCTGCAAGGCATTCCCGGGCAAGGTGATCGTCGGCCTGGACGCCAAAGACGGCTTCGTCGCCACCGATGGCTGGGCGGAAGTGAGCTCGGTACAGGTCATCGACCTGGCCAAGCGTTTCGAGGCCGATGGCGTCTCCGCCATCGTCTACACCGACATCGCGAAGGACGGCATGATGCAGGGCTGCAACGTCGAAGCCACCGCTGCCCTGGCCAACGCCACGCGCATCCCGGTGATCGCTTCGGGCGGCATCCACAACCTGGGCGACATCCAGAAGTTGCTGGACGCCCGCACCCCGGGCATCGTCGGCGCCATCACCGGCCGCGCGATCTACGAAGGCACCCTGGACGTCGCCGAGGCCCAGGCGCTGTGCGATCGTGAAGCGGCAAGCGGCAGGCTGTGAGCCACAAGCTCTTACTTGCAGCTTGAGGCTTGTCGCCTGAAGCTGCTTTCGGAGAAAGCAATGACCCTGGCTAAACGCATCATTCCCTGCCTCGACGTGGACAACGGCCGCGTGGTGAAGGGCGTCAAGTTCGAGAACATCCGCGACGCCGGTGACCCGGTGGAAATCGCCCGCCGCTATGACGAGCAGGGCGCGGACGAGATTACCTTCCTCGACATCACCGCCAGCGTCGATGGCCGCGACACCACCCTGCATACCGTCGAGCGCATGGCCAGCCAGGTGTTCATCCCGCTGACCGTGGGCGGCGGCGTCAGGACGGTGCAGGACATCCGCAATCTGCTCAATGCCGGTGCGGACAAGGTCTCGATCAATACCGCCGCGGTGTTCACCCCGGAGTTCGTCGGCGAAGCCGCCGCGCGCTTCGGCTCGCAGTGCATCGTGGTCGCCATCGACGCCAAGAAAGTGTCGGGCCCCGGCGAAACCCCGCGCTGGGAAATCTTCACCCACGGCGGCCGCAAGCCCACCGGGCTGGACGCGGTCGAATGGGCGAAGAAGATGGAAGGCCTGGGCGCTGGTGAAATCCTCCTGACCAGCATGGACCAGGACGGCGTGAAGAGTGGTTACGACCTGGGCGTGACCCGCGCCATCAGCGAGGCCGTGGGCGTACCGGTGATCGCCTCGGGCGGCGTCGGCAATCTGGAGCACCTCGCCGCCGGCATCATCGAGGGCAAGGCCGACGCGGTGCTCGCGGCGAGCATCTTCCACTTCGGCGAGTACAGCGTCCCCGAGGCCAAGGCCTATCTGGCCAGCCGCGGCATCGTCGTGCGCTGATCCCTTCCGGGCCGGGGTTCCCCGGCCCTGTGGCCTTTTTCCGCTCCTGCGTCCGGTGGACGCATCCCCTTCCTGCGCACGAAGATTGCTAGCCAAAGGCTTCAGTCAAGGTAATGGCGGATTCATGTCCCATTGCCACATTCATAGGGTTTATTGGCGTCAATTCTCCGAGTAAGCTCTGCGGCTTCTCAGAAATGTCATACGCAGGAATATCTCGATGCTGAAGCGCATTCTGCTTGCATGGCTAGGCTGCGGCCTGCTTCTGGCCAGCGCGGCAAGGGCCGAAACGGATTCTTCGGATTACAGCATGGTGCTGCTCACCGAGAACTTCCCTCCCTACAACATGGCCATCAACGGCAAGAACTTCGCCCAGGAAGACAGCATCGACGGCATTGCCGTGGATATCGTCAAGGAAATGTTCAAGCGTGCCGGCGTGCAGTACAGCCTGACCCTGCGCTTCCCCTGGGACCGCATCTACAAGCTGGCGCTGGAGAAACCCGGCTACGGCGTCTTCGTTACCGCGCGCCTGCCCGAGCGCGAGAGCCAGTTCAAGTGGGTCGGCCCCATCGGCCCGGACGACTGGGTCCTGCTGGCGAAAGCCGACAGCAGGATCAGCCTGAACAATCTGGAGGAAGCCAAGAAATATCGTGTAGGCGCCTACAAGGGCGACGCCATGGCCGACTACCTGACCGAGCACGGCTTCGAGCCGGTGCTGGCGCTGCGCGACCAGGAGAACGCCGGCAAGCTGCAGGACGGCTCGATCGACCTGTGGGCCAGCGGCGACCCGGCGGGCCGCTACCTGGCCAAGCAGGTGGGCGTCACCGGCCTGAAGACCGTGCTGCGCTTCAACAGCGACCAGCTGTTCCTCGCGCTGAACCGCGAGACTCCGGATGCCGTGGTGCAGAAGCTGCAGGCGGCGCTGGACAAGATGCGCGCCGAAGGTTTCGTCGACGAGGTGCTCAACAGTTACCTGTAACACCCGAAGGCCGGCCACTCGCCGGCCTTCGCGTTTGGCGCCGACACCCCTCGGCGCCGGTTTTGCCACGGAAGGCAGACGAGCGAAGTAGTCCGTCCCCCCTGCAGGGATGCCGCAAGCCCAATAACGATAACCACGCGAGCGGTATGACCATGCTGAAAGTCCTGATCAAGACCCTGACCCTGGGTCTGTTGCTGGGGGCCGCCACGGCCCGCGCCGAGTTGCCCGCCGATTACAGGATGGTGCTGCTCACCGAGAACTTCCCGCCCTTCAACATGGCGGTGGACGACAAGAACTTTGCCCGCGATGAAGGGATCGACGGCATCAGCGCCGACATCGTCCGCGAGATGTTCAAGCGTGCCGGCATCCAGTACAGCCTGAGCCTGCGCTTCCCCTGGGATCGCCTGTACAAGCTGGCGCTGGACAAGCCCGACTACGGGCTGTTCTCCACCACCTACACCCCTGAGCGCGTGCCGCTGTTCAAGTGGGTCGGGCCGATCGCCAAGACCCAGTGGGTGCTCCTCGCCCCGCCGGGCAGTTCGATCAAGGTGAAGGACCTCAAGGACGCCGCCAGGTACAAGCTCGGCGCCTACAAGAACGACGCCGTCAGCCAGAACCTGGAAAGCCAGGGCATCCCGGTGGTCAATGCGCTGCGCGACCAGGAAAACGTCAAGAAGCTGACCACCGGCGAGATCGACCTGTGGGCCACCACCGACCCGGTGGGCCGCTACCTGGCCAAGCAGGAGGGAGTGTCCGGCCTGCAGACCGTGCTGCGCTTCAACGAGGCCCAGCTGTACCTGGCGATCAACAAGGACACCCCGGACGAGGTGGTGGCGAAGCTGCAGAAGGCGCTGGACGAGATGCGCGCCGATGGCTTCATCGAGCAGGCGACGAATAACTACTTGTAAGGTTGGCCGGCCCCTGACGCCCGGCTGGCCTTTGTAGGAGCGAGCTTGCTCGCGAACCGCTCTCGGGAAATTCGATGCCGGGGCTGTTCGCGAGCAAGCTCGCTCCTACGAAAAGCCCGCGTCTAGCGATAAACCCCGTCCCGCCCATGCCCCGCCATGGCGCGGTTGCCGCGCTCGGCGATCATCAGCGACGGCTGCACCAGCTCGAAGCCCTGGGCCTTGAGGGTCGGCAGCACGCGCTTGAGCACGGCCAGGGTCGCCGGCTTAGGGTGGCCGATCATCACCACCGTGCCCTGCTTGCGCGCCAGCGCGAGGCCACGCTGCATCTGTTCCGTCACCGCCGCTTCGCTGGGGTCGTCGTCGAGGAACACGTCCCGGGAGAGGCTGGCGAGGCCGATCTTCTGCGCTTCGGCGGCCGCCACTGTGGCCGCGCTGGTACGGCTGTCGAGCAGGAACAGGTGGCGCCGCTGCAGCTCGGCCGCCAGCCAGGCCATGGCCGGGCGGTCGGCAGTCATGCGACTGCCTTCGTGGTTGTTCAGCCCCTGCACGTACGGCACCTTCGCCAGCGCGGCGTCGAGGCGGCGCGCGCGTTCTTCCTGCGTCAGTTCCGGGCGCCAGGCGTAGTCACCGCCGGCCGGGTCCATCGGCATGTGCAGCATCACGGTGCGCCCGCGATGGTGCGCCTCGCGCGCCAGTTCGGCGGCGTGAGGCGTATCGGGGATGATCGCCAGGGCGATGGCGGGGGAGATGTCGAGCACCTGGCGGTCGCGCGCCAGGTTCTGCCCGAGGTCGTCGATGACGATGCTGACCAGCGGCCTGCCGCCGTCCGGCCGGGGCGCGGCGGCCACCGGCAGGCACAGCAGCGCGCCCAGGCACAGGCTCAGCAGCTGCCGGGCCGGGCGCATCGGTCAGTTGTTGCCGCGGCTGACGCTGAGTCCTTTCAGCAGGCTGAGGGCTTGGCTGAGCTGGTAGTCGCCATCCTGCGGGCGATCCACCGGCGCCTTGCCGGAGGTGGTCGGGCGATCCTGACCGCCGTTGCCGTTGGCCAGGTGGCCCTGCAGGTCGGCTTCCTTGAAGCCGTCGAACTCGCTCTTCTCGCGGGTCACCTTGGCGCGCTCCACCTCGATGTCCGGGGTGATGCCCTGGGCCTGGATCGAGCGGCCGTTGGGGGTGTAGTACAGCGCGGTGGTGAGCTTCAGGGCGCGGTCGTTGTTCAGCGGCAGCACGGTCTGTACCGAGCCCTTGCCGAAGCTGTCGGTGCCCATGAGGATCGCGCGTTTCTGGTCCTGCAGGGCGCCGGCGACGATTTCCGCCGCCGAGGCGCTGCCGCCGTTGATCAGCACCACCAGCGGGACGCCGTCGCTCGGGTCGGCCGGGTCGGCGGAGAAGCGCAGCTCGGAATTCGGGATGCGGCCCTTGGTGTAGACGATCAGTCCCTTGGTGAGGAAGGCGTCAGCCACTTCCACCGCGGACTGCAGCACGCCGCCGGGGTTGTTGCGCAGGTCCAGCACGACGCCCTTGAGCTTGCCCTTGTTGTCGTTGCGCAGCTTGGACAGCGCCTTGACGGTCTCCTCGCCGGTATTCACCTGGAACTGGGTGATGCGCAGGTAGCCGTAGCCCGGTTCGAGCAGTTGGCTCTTCACGCTCTTGACCTTGATGATCGCGCGCTTGAGGGTGACGTCGAATGGCTTGCCGCCGCCGCGCACGATGGTCAGGGTGATCGGCGAGCCGGCCTTGCCACGCATGCTGTCCACGGCCTCGTTCATCGACTGGCCCTTGGTCGGCTTGCCGTCGATCTTCACGATCAGGTCGCCCGGCTGGATGCCGGCGCTGGCCGCCGGGGTGTCGTCGATGGGCGAGATCACCTTGACGAAGCCATCCTCGCTGCCGACTTCGATGCCCAGGCCGCCGAATTCGCCGCTGGTGCTTTCCTGCAGCTCGGCGAACTCTTCCGGGCCCAGGTAGGCGGAGTGCGGGTCGAGGTTGCTGAGCATGCCCTTGATGGCGTTCTCCAGCAGCGTCTTGTCATCCACCGGTTCGACATAGGCCGCCTTCACCCGGTCCAGGACCTCGGCGAAGGTGCGCAGCTCGTCGAGCGGCAGCGGAGCCTCCTTGCCGTTGGCCGCAGCTGATGCGGCCGGCGCATCGGCGGCCTGGACCGCACCGACGCCGAGCAGCAAGGCCAGGGCCAGGGTAGTGAGACGGAAAGCTTGCGACATGTTTGGCTCCTAATGCGTGATCGCCGCTTATCCCTGCGTGCGACACCAGGTCGAAGGGTCCGCCGGGCGGCCCTGATGGCGAATGGCAAAATACACCGCCGGAGTACTCTGACCCCCGCTGGCTCCCACGGTTGCAATGGGATCGCCCGCTTTGACGGTATCGCCGGCGTCCTTCAGAAGACTTTGATTATGCCCATAAAGGCTGAGGTAGCCACCACCGTGGTCGAGAATGACCAGCAGGCCTGAGCCGCGCAGCCAGTCGGCGAACACCACGCGGCCGCCATGCACCGCGCGCACGGTACTGCCCGCGGAGGCGCCGATCAGCACGCCGTCCCAGGTGGCGCGGGGGTCGTC
>NZ_JBGLYK010000093.1:0-20141 GCF_047304025.1 Pseudomonas sp. Pseusp97
GGACCTGCACCGCGAGCTGCCACGCCTGATCCTGGCCGCCGCCGAGTGCGCCGAGCCGGTCAGCGAGACCCGCCACGAAGCCCGCTTGGTTGAACTGGACTCCAGCGTCGCGCGCAACCTCCCGCGCATCGAGGACCTCGGCCCGGTGGCCGTCGACCCGGCGCAGATTCCCATGGCCGAGGCGGAGTTCATCCTCTCCGGCGGCAACGGCGTGAAGGACTGGGACCTGTTTCACCGCGCCGCTATTGCCCTCGGCGCCACCGAAGGCGCTTCCCGTGTGGCGGTGGACGACGGCCACATGCCGCGTGCCCGTCAGGTCGGCGCCACTGGTACTTGGGTCACCGCGCGGGTGTACCTCGCCGTCGGCATTTCCGGCGCGATCCAGCACCTGCAGGGCATCGGCTCCTGCGACAAGGTGGTGGCGATCAACATGGACCCGGGCTGCGACATGATCAAACGCGCCGACCTCTCGGTGATCGGCGACTCCACGGCGATCCTCAAGGCGCTGATGGCCCTGGCCGAAGCCCATCGCAACGGAGCGGCGCGCGATGCGGCCTGAATCCGGAATGCCCTTCGTAGGAGCGAGCTTGCTCGCGAACCTGCCAAGCCCAAAGCTTCGCGAGCAAGCTCGCTCCTACACCGCTTCCGAGGTGTCTGATGAATGACCTGAACATCGTCGCCCTGGTGTCCATCGGCGCCCACCCGGCCTCCGGCCGCGCGCGCCGCGCCGACCAGGATGCGCGCGCGGTGGAGCTGGGCTTGAGCCTCGCCGGCAAGCGCCTGCGCGTGGTGCATGCCGGCGACGCCGGGGAAGAAGCGCTGCGCGGCTATCTCGGCATGGGCCTGGACGAACTGGCCGTACTGGAGCAACCGGCAGGCGCCGACGCCTTGCCGGCGCTGGCGGCCTATCTCGGCGACAGCGACGCGCAACTGGTACTCACCGGCACCCAGGCGGAAACCGGCGAAGGCTCCGGCATGCTGCCCTTCCTGCTGGCCGAGCGCCTGGGCTGGCCGCTGGTGGTCGGCCTGGCGGAAGTGGAGAAGGTGGAAGGCGGCAGCGCCCAGGTGCTGCAGGCTCTGCCCCGTGGCCAGCGCCGCCGGCTGAAGGTGCGCCTGCCCTTCGTCGCCAGCGTCGACAATGCCGCGCCGGTGGCTCGCCAGAGTGCTTTCGGCCCAGCCCGCCGGGGCTACCTGGAAGCCCACGAGGTGGAAGTGGTGGATGATCCGCTGCTTGCCGAAGGCAACCTGCAACCGGCGCGCCCGCGGCCCAAGCGCCTGAAGGTGATCAAGGCGAAGACCGGCGCCGAACGCATGAAAGCCGCCACCGCCAAGGCTTCCGGCGGCACCGGGCAGGTGCTCAAGGACGTCACGCCCGAAGCGGGCGCCGAGGCGATCTTCAAGTTGCTGCGCGAAGAGGGCGTGATTCGCCTGTGATGACGGAGCGGTCGGACAGCGATCGCGGACGGAGTCCGCTCCCACGCAGGGAATTTACCGTAGGAGCGGACTTTGTCCGCGATTGTCCGGCCGAAAACGCCAAAGGCAACCGGAAATCATTGAAATAACACGAGAATCATCGCGTAAGCTATTGAATTGACAGCATACGGCTTGTCAGAAGATCGCCGTTTCCGCTGGCCCCGCCGCGCCCCTTTCTTTATCCTCCGCACCCTTTGAAAGGCTTTGCGGAGGCTCCCATGCTCGATTCCACCCTCGAACAACTTGAACAGCTGGTCGCCGAACTGCTGCAGCAGAACGAAGTGCTGGTGCAGGACAACGCCGCCGTGCGTGAAGAACTGCTCAAGGTCCGTGAGGAAAACGACAGCCTGCAGCTGTCCCTGATGGAACAGGAAGAGAAGCACAACGCCACTGCCACCCGCCTGCAGGCGCTGATCCGCCGCGTCAGCGACAGCCGCGCCCACGCATGAGTGGCGACGGCGTCCGCGTCCTGCGCATCCTCGGGCGCGAGTACAGCGTCCGGGCGCCGGCCGGAGAAGAGCGCCGGCTGCAGGACGCGGCCGCGCTGTTGCAGGCGGAGATCACCGCCAGCAAGAAGAAATTCCCCTACGTCACCAGCAATGAGCTGATGGTGCTTTCCGCGCTCAACCTCTGCGCCCGCCAGCTCGGCGCGCAGGGCGAGGAGTGCGACGAGGCGGACGCCGTGCAGCGTATCGCCGCTCTCAATCGGCGGATTCTCGATCACCTGCAACGCCAGGACTGATTCCCGCGCGTCTCTGCTTTTCGTAGGAGCGAGGGGGACGCGTTCGTTATTGCTCGCGAACCGAATCCTGCACCGGCCCACCGGGTGAGATCGTGTTCGCGAGCAAGCTCGCTCCTACAGGCCACTTCCTGCATGACCGCCCTACGTCGCTGCTCTTGCACCAGATAAATACGCGCCAGCGCTTTGCCCTCACCCCAGCCCTCTCCCTCAGGGAGAGGGGGCAGATTGTGCCGGCTGACATCACGGCTCCATCCTGCACCGAACGGTCCCCTCTCCCCCTGGGAGAGGGTTAGGGTGAGGGCTGATCCGAGTCCGGAGCCATCCGTCCGCGATGCTTTTCGTCGTACCCGAATCGCAGGCAAAAAAAAGGGGACACCGGGGTAAGCGGTGTCCCTTCTAAAGGAGAGTGGGCCAAGAGGCCCCTCAACCGGTGAGACGTGGCGCTTCGGACAAGTCCGCCGCGCCGGGCATAAAAGAAGGGATCGGGGGTAACCAATCCCTGAAAGGTGAGGGAGGAATACTCCCCCTCAACCGGTGAGACGTGCCCGGCTCGCGCCGGGCGGGTGATCAGGCGCGCAGCGGAATCAGGCGCGGGGCGATCATGTTTTCCGGCAGCAGGATGTCGGCCAGGGTGGCTTCGTCCAGCAGCTGTTCCTCGCGAACCAGTTCCAGTACGCCGCGGCCGGTTTCCAGCGCGATCTTGGCGATGCGGGTGGAGTTCTCGTAGCCGATGTACGGGTTCAGCGCGGTAACCAGGCCGATGCTGTGCTCCACCAGTTGGTGGCAGCGCTCGACGTTGGCGGTGATGCCGGTGATGCAATGCTCGCGCAGCATGTCCATGGCGCGCTGGAGCAGGCGGATCGAGTCGAAGATCTTGTAGGCGATCAGCGGCTCCATCACGTTCAGCTGCAGCTGGCCGCCTTCGGCCGCGATGGTCAGCGCCAGGTCGTTGCCCATGATTTCGAAGGCGCACATGTTCACCGCCTCCGGGATCACCGGGTTGACCTTGCCCGGCATGATCGAGCTGCCCGGCTGGCGCGGCGGCAGGTTGATCTCGTTGATGCCGGTGCGCGGGCCGCTCGACAGCAGGCGCAGATCGTTGCAGATCTTCGACAGCTTGACCGCGGTGCGCTTGAGCATGCCGGAGAACAGCACGAAGGCGCCCATGTCGGAGGTGGCTTCGATCAGGTCGGCGGCTGGGACGACCGGCTGGCCGCTGATTTCAGCCAGGCGCTCGACAGCCAGCTTCTGGTAGCCGGGGTCGGCGTTGATGCCGGTGCCGATCGCGGTGCCGCCGAGGTTCACTTCGGTCAGCAGTTCCGGCGCCAGGCGACGCAGGCGGTCGAGGTCTTCGCCCAGGGTGGTGGCGAAGGCGTGGAATTCCTGGCCGAGGGTCATCGGCACCGCGTCCTGCAGCTGGGTACGGCCCATCTTCAGTACGCCGGCGAACTCGACGCCCTTGGCAGCGAAGGCCTGGATCAGGCTGTCGAGGCTGGCCAGCAGGGTGTCGTGGCCGAGCAGCAGGCCCAGGCGGATGGCGGTCGGGTAGGCGTCGTTGGTCGACTGCGCCATGTTCACGTCGTTGTTCGGGTGCAGGTGCTTGTACTCACCCTTGGCGTGGCCCATGGCTTCGAGCGCGATGTTCGCGATGACTTCGTTCGCGTTCATGTTGGTCGAGGTGCCGGCGCCGCCCTGGATCATGTCCACCACGAACTGGTCGTGGAAGTCGCCACGGATCAGACGGGCACAGGCTTCGCTGATGGCGGCGTGCTTGTCTGCCGGCAGGTGGCCGAGCTTGTGGTTGGCATCGGCTGCCGCCTGCTTGACCATCGCCAGGGCGACGACCAGTTTCGGGTAGTGCGACAGCGGCACGCCCGAGAGGCGGAAGTTGTTCACAGCGCGCAGGGTCTGGATGCCGTAGTAGGCGTCAGAAGGTACTTCGAGGGTGCCGAGGAGGTCTTTCTCGATGCGGAACGATGCAACAGGGGACATGACAGGGATTGTCTCAAAGGAACACGGCCAGTGCCGCGATGCCCGGTAGACTAAGGATTTCGCCTTTCGTCGGCCAATGCTGTTAAAGGCTGTCTCATGCACGAACGGCATAATGTACCCTGTGACGAATTGATGACGGCGAGCGTATGACTGTGCTACGCGCGCCCGGCTCCTGACCAATCGATCAGCGTGTGACAGCGTTGGAGTTGACGTGAACCTCGAGACCAAATGGCTGGAAGACTTCAGCACCCTGGCCACTACCCGCAGTTTTTCCCAGGCCGCTGAAAAGCGCTTCGTCACCCAGCCCGCCTTCAGCCGGCGGATCCGCAGCCTGGAGGACGCCCTCGGCCTGACCCTGGTGAACCGCCAACGCACGCCCATCGAGCTGACCGAAGCCGGCCAGCTGTTCCTGGTCACCGCCCGCGCGGTGGTCGAGCAGCTCGGCCAGGTGGTGCGCCACCTGCACCACCTGGAAGGCGGGCAGGGCGAAGTGCTGCAGTTCGCCGCCGCGCACTCCCTGGCGCTGGGCTTCTTCCCGGCGTGGATCGCCCGCCTGCGCTCCGAGGGCCTGAACATCGCCAGCCGCCTGGTGGCGACCAACGTCGGCGAGGCGGTGCACCTGCTGCGCGAAGGCGGCTGCGACCTGATGATGGCCTTCTACGACCCGGACGCCGCGCTGCAGATGGACCCGGAAGTCTTCCCCTCGCTGCACCTGGGGCGCACCGAGATGCTGCCGGTGTGCGCGGTGAATTCCGCCGGCGTGCCGCTCTACGACCTCGACAGCGGCCAGAGCGTGCCGCTGCTGGCCTACAGCGCAGGTGCCTTCCTCGGTCGCGGGGTGAACCTGCTGCTGCGCCAGCGCAACCTGCGCTACACCACCGTCTATGAGACGGCGATGGCCGACAGCCTGAAGAGCATGGCCCTGCAGGGCATGGGCGTGGCCTGGGTGCCGCGCCTGAGCATGGAGTCGGAGCTGGCGCGCGGCGAACTGGCGCTGTGCGGCGGCCCGCACTGGATCGTCCCGCAGGAAATCCGCCTGTACCGCTGCGCCCTGGTGCGCAAGGCGCAGATCCGCCTGCTCTGGCGCAAGCTGGAAGGCGGCCTGGGGCTGGACGAGACGCCCTGATTCGCCCTGCGAGGCGGACGACCGGGGCTGGTTCGTTTATTTGATAAGCATTATCATTTGCGGCTTTCCAGGGTCTTCCCCTCGCGCCGGCTTCGGTGCGGACCGCTGGCGAGCCTGCATCCGAAGATGTCCCATTCCGACCGCCCGGCCGATTCCCCTGCCGCGGACGCCCCGGCATCCGCCGAGGCTTTGCCGCGCGAGGATTTCCTGCAGGTGTTCCTGTCCCAGCGCCCGCGCATGGAAGCCCTGGTGCAGCGCCGCGTCGGCTGCCGCGCCACGGCGGCGGACCTGGTGCAGGACCTGTTCCTGCGCTTCTGGAAGCGCCCGCAGGCGCCGGTGGAAGAGCTCGGCAGCTACCTGCTGCGTAGCGCGCGCAACCTCGCCATCGACCACCTGCGCGGCGAGGACTCGCGCGGCCGCACGCTGAGCGCCCTGCTGCCCGATGACGACGATGCCCAGCCTTCGCCGGAACAGGCAGTGCAGGCCGGCGCCGAACTGGACCTCATAGAAGACGCCCTGCGCCAGTTGCCCGAGCGCACCCGCCATATCTTCCTGCTCAGCCGCGTGCACGGCCGCACCTACGGCGAGATCGCCACGGCCATGGGGCTTTCCCAGAGCGCAGTGGAAAAACATATGATGCGCGCCCTTGATGCCTGCAAGGCGAGCCTGGAGCCCGCCGAGCCGGCTGTTCGCCGTGGAGCCGCCGACCGATGAAGCCTGAAATCGCCACCTCGCCCGAGGACGCCCAGCGTCAGGCGCGCCAGTGGCTGCTGCGCTTGCAGGATCGCGGCGGCGAAGCCTGGCTGGGCGCTTTCCAGGCCTGGCTGATGGCGGATCCCCGGCACGCCGGCGCCTATGCCGAAGTCGATGCGCTGTGGCGCGCCACTGCCGCACCGGCGCAACGGCTGGCAGCGGAGGAGGGCGATGCCCTGAACGCCTATCTGGCGCACATGGATCGCCCCGCTACCCGCCGTGCGCAACCCAATCACCGACGCTGGATCTATCCGCTGGCCAGCGCCGCCTGCCTGCTGCTGATGCTCTGGGCTGGCGGCTGGTGGTCGCCGGGCCACTGGCTCACCGATCTGTCTGCCGACTACGTCAGCGCGCCGGGTGAAGTGCGCGAGATCACCCTGGACGACGGCTCGCGCCTGACCCTGGATGCCGACAGCGCCATCGCCGTATCCCTGGAGGGCGAGCAACGCCGCGTCGACCTGTTGCGCGGCGCCGCCTCCTTTGCCGTGAAACATCTGCCCAAGCCCTTCGTGGTGCGCGCGGGTGAAGGCGAAGCGCGGGTGCTGGGTACCGAATTCGAAGTCCGCCGCCTGGGCGAGCAGACCCGCGTCACCGTCGCCGAAGGCCGCGTCTCGGTGCGTGGCAGCCATGCGGTCGGGGTGCCGGAAGTGGTGATTGGCGCCGGTGAGCGCGTCGGCATCGACGGCACGAAGCTGGGCGATGCGCAGCCCGCTGATGCCCAGGCCGCGCTGGCCTGGCGCCAGGGCTGGCTGACCTTCTACCGCGCACCGCTGGGCGAAGTGCTGGAGCGCCTGGGCACTTACTATCCGGGCCGCATCGTGCTGCTCGACCCGGAGCTGGCGCAGCGCCGGGTCAGCGGCAGTTTCCGCAGCGCCGACCCGCAGGCCGCGCTGGATTCGCTGCAGGCGGTGGTGGGCTTCCGCCAGCAGCCGCTGCTCGGGCGCTTCGTGCTGATTCGCTGAGCGCGAAAATATTTTCGAAAAAGGGGTGAGGTACCCAGGCGCCTGCTCCGTGTAGTGGTCATGAATGCGATTTATTCGCATGTGGAATCGACCTTTCGAGCAAGTGAGTCCCGATGACCCCGCTGCGCCGCGCTGTCCCCGAACTGTCCCTGAAACCGCTCGCCGCCCTCATGCTCGGTGCCGCGCTGGCCGCTGCACAGGCGCCGGCCGCATTGGCGGAGGCAACTGCCGCGAGTTCCGCGCTGCAGGCGAAATATGGCTTCACCATAGCCGCCCAGCCGCTGCCCCAGGCACTCAGCGAGTTCAGCCGGGTGACCGGCCTGAGCGTGGTCTACACCGATGACGCGCCTTACGAGCTGAAGGCTCCGGCGGTCTCCGGGCAGCTCAGCGCCAACGACGCGTTGAACCGCCTGCTCGCCGGTTCCGGCTACCGCTTCCGCGCCCTCGACGGCCGCACCCTGACCCTGGAACCCCTGCCTGCCGACACCCTGAGCCTGAGCGACACCACCGTCACCGGCCAGGCCGCAGCCACCAGCTACCAGCCGGCGCCGGTGGCCTCGATCGGCCGCACGGACACGCCGGTGCTGGAAACCCCACAGAGCATCGTCACCGTCCCGGCCCAGGCGCTGCGCGACCAGAAGCCGCGCAACCTCGACGACGCGCTGGGCAACATCAGTGGCGTGACCCAGGCCAACACCCTCGGCGGCACCCAGGATGCGGTGATGAAGCGCGGCTTCGGCGACAACCGCGACGGTTCGATCATGCGTGACGGACTGCCTTCGGTGCTGGGCCGCAACCTCACCGCCACCGCCGATCACGTAGAAGTCCTCAAGGGCCCGGCTTCGCTGCTCTATGGCATCCAGGACCCGGGTGGCGTGGTCAACGTGGTGAGCAGGAAGCCGCAGTTGCAGCAGTACAACGCCGTGACCCTGCGCGGCTCGACCTTCGCCCACGGCAAGCAGGGCAGCGGCGCGCAGGTCGACAGCAGCGGCGCGTTGGGTGAAAGCAACCTGGCCTACCGGCTGATCGTCGATCACCAGGACGAGAACTACTGGCGCAATTTCGGCCAGCAGCGCGAGACCCTGGTCGCGCCGTCGCTGGCCTGGTTCGGCGAGGACACCACGGTCAACCTCAGCTACGAGCACCGCGAGTTCAAGACGCCGTTCGACCGGGGCACCGCCATCGACCCGCGCACCAACAAGCCGCTGGATATCCCGCGTACCCGCCGACTCGACGAGCCGTTCAACATCACCGAAGGCCGCTCGGACCTGAGCCGCCTGGACATCGAGCACCGCCTCGACGACGCCTGGAAGGCGCACTTCGCCTACGGCTGGACCCGCGAAACCTACGACGACAACCAGGCGCGGATAACCAAGGTCAACAGCAACGGCACCGTCACCCGCCGCGTCGACGGCACCCACGGCGCGGTGAGCAGCGACAGCTTCGCCACCGCCAGCCTGAATGGCGACCTGCAACTGGGCGGCTTTCGCCACGAACTGGTGGTCGGCATCGACAGCGAGAAGCGCAAGATCTACCGCGCCGACCTGATCCGCGATACGAAGAACACCACCCTGAACTACCTCGATCCGGTCTATGGGCAGATTTCCCCCGCCACCCGTATCAGCCCGGCGGATAGCGACCAGACCGACAAGCTGCGCAGCGATTCGCTGTTTCTGCAGGACTCCTGGCACCTGGACGAGCACTGGATCCTGGTGGCCGGCGGGCGCTACCAGATGTACGACCAGTACGCCGGGCGCGGCCGGCCGTTCAAGGCCAACACCGACATCAGCGGGCAGAAGTGGGTGCCGCGCGCGGGCGTGGTCTACAAGGTCAACGACGAGGTCTCGCTGTACGGCAGCTACACCCAGTCATTCAAGCCCAACTCCACCATCGCGCCGCTCTCCACCGGCGAGGTGATCGACTCGGCGATCCAGCCTGAGCAGGCTTCGTCCTGGGAAATCGGCGGCAAACTCGACATCCCCGGCCGCGTCACCGCCAACCTGGCCTTCTTCGACATCCGCAAACGCAACGTGATGGTCACCCAGCTCGACGCCAATGGCGACAGCCGCGTGAGCACCGCCGGCAAGGTGCGCTCCTACGGCGCCGAGCTGGACGTCACCGGCCAACTGAGCGACAGCTGGAGCCTGCTGGGCAGTTACGCCTGGCTGGACGCCGAAGTGACCGAGGATCCTGAGCTGGAAGGCAATCGCCTACAGAACGTGGCGAAGGAAACCGCCTCGCTGACAGCCGTGTATGACGCCGGTTCGCTGCTCGGCGGCGACGACCTGCGCCTGGGCGGCGGTGCGCGGTACGTGGGCAAGCGCGCGGGCGACCCGGCCAATTCCTTCGAGCTGCCGTCCTACACCGTGGCCGATGCCTTCGCCAGCTACGACACCCAACTGGGCGGGCACAAGGTGGGCTTCCAGTTCAACGTGAAGAACCTGTTCGACCGCACCTATTACCCGTCGGCGGCGAACAACCTCTATGTGGCCGTGGGCGAGCCGCGGCAGTTCGAGTTTTCGACCACTGTGGAGTTCTGACGGTTAGGAGCGATTGACTTCATCTGAGATTCCGCGCCTGGGTTTCCCTCTCCCCCGCCCTCTCCCTGAAGGGAGAGGGAGCACATCGTGCCGGCTGACGCTACCGTTTCAGCCTGCACCGAACGGTCCCCTCTCCCTTCAGGGAGAGGGTTAGGGAGAGGGCGGCCCTCGTACAGTTTTTCAGATAGAAGCGAAGGATTTTTAATAGCGCCGGAGCGGAAAGCCTCCCCGCGTGGAACCTTACATCTCCACCACGATCCGCCCTTCGATCTGCCCGGCGCGCATGCGGTCGAGGATGGCGTTGATGTCATCCAGCTTGCCGGAGGCGACCGTCGCCTTCACCAGGCCTTCGCCGGCGAAGTCCAGGGCTTCCTGCAGATCGGCGCGGGTGCCGACGATGGAGCCGGTGATGTGCAGGCCCTTGAGCACCACGTCGAAGATCGGCGTGGGGAAGTCGCCCGGCGGCAGGCCGACCAGCGACACGGTTCCGCCGCGACGGGCCATGCCGATGCCCTGGCCGAAGGCGCTGTTGGACACCGCCGTGACCAGCACGCCGTGGGCGCCGCCGATATCGCGCTGCACCACCTCGACCGGGTCTTCCTTCTTCGCGTTGACGGTCAGGCTGGCGCCCAGCCGCCTGGCCAGCTCCAGCTTGGCGTCATCGACGTCCACCGCCACTACATGCAGGCCCATGGCCTTGGCGTACTGCACAGCCACGTGGCCGAGGCCGCCGATACCGGAGATCGCCACCCACTGGCCGGGGCGCGCGCCGGTTTCCTTCAGGCCCTTGTAGACGGTGACGCCCGCGCAGAGGATCGGGGCAATTTCGGTGAAGGCGACATTTTTCGGCAGGATGCCGACAAAGTTCGGGTCTGCCAGCACGTATTCGGCATAGCCGCCGTTCACCGAATAGCCGGTGTTCTGCTGGCTCTCGCAGAGGGTTTCCCAGCCGGTCAGGCAGTGCTCGCAACAGCCGCAGGCGGTGTACAGCCAGGGCACGCCGACGCGGTCGCCTTCCTTCACGCGGGTGACGCCGGCGCCGACCGCGGCGACGAAGCCGACGCCCTCATGGCCGGGGATGAAGGGCAGGCTCGGCTTCACCGGCCAGTCGCCTTCGGCGGCGTGCAGGTCTGTGTGGCAGACGCCGGAGGCCTCGATCTTCACCAGGATCTGCCCGGGGCCGGGCAGCGGGACTTTGACTTCCTCGATCCGCAGTGGCTCGCCAAAGGCGTGGACGACGGCGGCTTTCATGGTCGTGGGCAGGGTCGTGGACATTGCGCTCGCTCCTTGAAGGGTGAGGGACCCGCCCCATCCGGGCGGGTTCGTGTCAGACGAGTCTGAGCCTGTGAGCCTAGGCCATCTTGAGCTGAGGCAAGCTTTTCCGAAGTCGCCGTAGGCATTGTCGGTGCTGGAATGACGAAATCGGGACCAACGGTCATGCCCAGTGCACTGCGCCACGGTCTTTGCGGTATACTGCGCCGCCTTCAAGCCGGCACTGCCCGCCGGTTTGGCCACGTACAAGCCACGCCCTCACGGAGTCGTGGCTTGTTGGTTTCTGACGCGCCCAAGAGCGCACTTGAGAGAGGCACGACGATGAGCGCACTGGTTGGCGTGATCATGGGTTCCAAATCCGACTGGAGCACCCTGAGCCACACCGCAGACATGCTGGACAAGCTCGGCATTCCGTATGAAGTGAAGGTGGTTTCCGCCCACCGTACTCCGGACCTGCTGTTCCAGTACGCCGAGGAGGCCGATGGCCGCGGCATCGAAGTGATCATCGCCGGCGCCGGCGGCGCTGCCCACCTGCCGGGCATGTGCGCCGCCAAGACCCACCTGCCGGTCCTCGGCGTGCCGGTGCAGTCCTCCATGCTCTCGGGCGTCGACTCGCTGCTGTCCATCGTGCAGATGCCCGCGGGCGTCCCGGTCGCCACCCTGGCCATCGGCAAGGCCGGCGCCACCAACGCAGCGCTGCTGTCCGCCAGCATCCTGGGCGCCAAGTACCCCCAATACCACGAGGCGCTGAAGCAGTTTCGCGCCACCCAGACCGAGACGGTGCTGGACAATCCCGATCCGCGCGAGGCCTGAGTACGACCATGAAGATCGGTGTCATCGGTGGCGGCCAGCTGGGCCGCATGCTGTCCCTGGCGGGCACCCCGCTGGGCATGAACTTCGCCTTCCTCGACCCGGCGCCGGACGCCTGCGCGCAAGCCCTGGGCGAGCACATCCGTGCCGACTACGGCGACCAGGATCACCTGCGCCAGCTGGCCGATGAAGTCGACGTGGTGACTTTCGAGTTCGAGAGCGTGCCGGCCGAGACCGTGGCCTTCCTCTCGCAGTTCGTCCCGGTCTATCCGAACGCCGAGTCGCTGCGCATCGCCCGCGACCGCTGGTTCGAGAAGTCCATGTTCAAGGACCTGGGCATCCCGACCCCGGCCTTCGCCGACGTGCAGTCCCAGGCCGACCTCGACGCCGCGGTGGCCAGCATCGGCCTGCCTGCGGTGATGAAGACCCGCACCCTGGGCTACGACGGCAAGGGCCAGAAGGTCCTGCGCAAGGTCGAGGACGTCAGCGGCGCCTTCGCCGAACTGGGCAGCGTGCCCTGCATCCTCGAAGGCTTCGTGCCCTTCACCGGCGAAGTCTCGCTGGTGGCGGTGCGCGCCCGCGACGGCGAAACGCGCTTCTACCCGCTGGTGCACAACACCCATGAGAACGGCATCCTGCGTCTTTCCGTGGCGAGCACCGACCACCCGCTGCAGAAGCTGGCCGAAGACTACGTCGGCCGCGTGCTGGACAAGCTGCAGTACGTCGGCGTGCTGGCTTTTGAGTTCTTCGAAGTCGACGGCGGCCTGAAGGCCAACGAGATCGCCCCGCGCGTGCACAACTCCGGCCACTGGACCATCGAAGGTTCCGAGTGCAGCCAGTTCGAAAACCACGTGCGCGCCATCGCCGGCCTGCCGCTGGGCTCGACCGCGAAAGTGGGCGAGAGCGCCATGCTCAACTTCATCGGCGAAGTGCCGCCGGTGGCTGAGGTGTTGAACATCGCCGACTGCCACCTGCACCACTACGGCAAGGCCTTCAAGGCCGGGCGCAAGGTCGGCCACGCCACCCTGCGCAGCGCCGACCTGCCGACCCTGAAGGCGCGCATTGCCGAGGTCGAGGCGCTGATCGCCAAGGCCTGACGTTCAGCTGTACGAAAAAAGCCGCGTCAATCACTGACGCGGCTTTTTTCATGGGCGATCGGCGCAGTGCTGTAAGGCTCGCGAAACACGGGCAGTCGCTCTGGCGCGCGGCGAAACACGGAACGCTGGCGTTTCCTACACTGTCCCATGACAGGCGCGCACCCACCGCGCTCAACCCACAAGGAGGGACTGTCATGGGATTAATCGGAACCATCGTCATCGGCCTGATCGTCGGACTCATCGCACGCTTTCTGAAGCCTGGCGATGACAGCATGGGCTGGATCATGACCATCCTGATCGGCATCGGCGGCTCGTTGCTGGCCACCTACGGCGGCCAGGCACTGGGCATCTACGCGGCCGGCCAGGCAGCGGGCTTCATCGGCGCGGTGATCGGCGCCATCGTGCTGCTGGTCATTTACGGCCTGATCAAGAAGAATTGACGGTGATTTCCGCCCCTCTCCCGCCAAGGGGGAGGGCGCAGGAAGCCCTTACCGCCTGTGCCCGACCGGGCCCTTCGAGTCCACGATGCGCCGACCATTGCTCGCCTGCTGCCTGATACTGCTGTCTTCCCTGGCTTGCGCCGCCGAACTCCCCGAAACCGACTGGCTGTCCCTGATGCCGCCGAGCGACCGCAAGGCGCTGGAAGACATGCCGGAAATCACCCACAACGGCCCCGAGGCCAACGGCACCTTCACCAGCAAGGGCGGGCTGAAACAGTCCGACAGGAAGCTGCCGCAGGTGATGTATTCGACCAGGACCGTGGCTGCGCTGAATGGCAAGGCGCTGCGCCTGGGCGGCTACCCGGTGCCGCTGGAGAACGACGCCAAGGGCCGTGTCACCGAATTCTTCCTGGTGCCTTATCCGGGCGCCTGCATCCACGTTCCGCCGCCGCCGCCGAACCAGATCGTGCTGGTGCGCTATCCCAAGGGCATCCAGATCGACGACATCTACAACCCGATCTGGGTCAGCGGCACGCTGAAGGTGGAGAAGGTCAGCAATGACCTGGCCGACGCGGCCTACGCCATCGACGATGCCAAGGTGCGGCCGGTGGAGGAGAGCGATCTGTAACACCCCGTCTCGAACACTGCGTAGGAGCGGACTTGGCCCGCGATCCTTCGGCAGGACCGGCGCCGCATCAGGTTCGCGAGCAAGCTCGCTCCTACAGGCCGGCGCCGGTGCGCTTTCGTAGGAGCGAGCTTGCTCGCGAACCGCCCTGGCACCCCGCGGACGAAGTCCGCTCCGACGAAGAGCAAGCCTCAGCCCACCAGCGGCTCGCTCCAGATTTCCACGCTCATGGTCTCGCTGCGCCCCGGCGCCACGTTCATCACGTCGTCCCAGACCCGCGCGGTCTCGATACACAGCATGCCCTGCCAGGCATCGTCCTCGAATTGCGACAGGCGCGCGGCCTTGTCGATCCATGGGTTCCACACCACCGCCGAGCGCGAGCCGCTGGCCTGGATGTGGATGCCGCGCTCCCAGGCCGGGTCGCGGATCACCAGCGGCTTCTCCACGTCCAGGTAGATGCGGTCGGTTTCTCCGGCGATGCGCACGAGACCGTGCTGGTCGCGCAGCCCCCAGTTCTCCAGCGTCTCCACATAGCGGCAGCCCTGCAGCCCGTCGATGCTGGCCTGGCGCACGTCGCCCACGGCGAAATAGGTGTGCAGCGCCTGGCTGGCCGGCAGCGGCGCGTCGCCCAGGTTGTGGGTGGTCATTTCCAGGGTCAGGCGTTCGCCGAAGCGCATCACCAGCTCCAGCCGCGCCGAATGCGGCCAGCTGGGCAGGCCGTTGCGCGCGTCGAAGCTGAAGTGCACGGAGAGCCGGCCCTGCTCGTCGGCGATATCGTCCAGTTGCCAGTCCACCGCGCGCACCAGGCCGTGGGCCGGCGGCTTGTCGCCCTGGTAGGCGGTGCGGACTTCCACGGGGTTGCGCTCCAGATTGCCGAACCACGGCCAGCACACCGGCACGCCGCCGCGCAGGGACTGGCCCTGGCGGTATTCGGCAGTCTCGCTCAACCACACCAGCGGCGGCTGTTCGTGGGGCTGGTAGCTCAGCAGTTGCGCACCCTGCTGGGCGATCAGGGCTTCACCATGGGCGGTGTGGATGCGCCAGCAGGGCAGTTGGTCGATCTGCACCTGTTCCACGCGGGGTGTCTGGATGTCGCTGCTCATGGTGGTCTCCGGGACTGCGCTGCGAAAGTTTCAGTATCACCGATCCTTCGCGCGGCAGGCAGTTCCCGGAGAATGAAAAAGATCAGCCCTGGCGCAGGTCTTCGAGCCGTTCGCGCTGCCGGCCATCGGCGTCGAAATTGGCCTGGTCCAGCCAGCGCTCGAAGGCCTGCTGGCAGCGTGGCCATTCGCTGTCGATGATGGAGAACCAGGCGGTGTCGCGATTGCGGTCCTTGACCACCGTGGCCTGGCGGAAGGTGCCCTCGAAGACGAAGCCCAGGCGGGCGGCGGCGCGCATGGAGCGTGCGTTGAGCGCGTTGCACTTCCACTCCAGGCGCCGGTAGCGCATCTCGAAGGCCCAGCGGGCCAGCAGGTAGACCGCCTCGGTGGAGGCCGGCGAGCGCTGCATCACACGGCCATAGGCGATATGGCCGATCTCGATGCTGCCGTCCCTGGGGAAGATCCGCAGGTAGCTGAGCAGCCCGACGGCGCGGCCGCTCGCACGGTCGATCACGGCGAAGAACAGCGGGTCGTTGCTCGCCGCGTTGCCCGCCAGCCAGGCATCGAACGGCGCGCGCTCCGGGAAGGGGCCGTAGGGCAGGTAGTCCCACAGCACGGGATCGGAGTCCGGGCCTTGCAGCGCTTGCCACAGGTCATCGCCGTGGAGGGCGACGTCCAGTGGCACGAGGTTGATGGTGCGGCCGGTCAGGGTGCGGCGTTGCGGGCTGGCAGCGGGGTGCCAGTTCAGCAGGGGTTGTTCGTTCATGGGCGCTCCGGCTCAGAGAATCTTGCGGTACTGGACGAATCCGGAGCGGTCGGCGATCCGGTCGTAGAGGAACATGGCGTCGGTGTTGCTCTCGTGGGTCAGCCAGTGCACCCGCGAGGCGCCGTTGGCGCGGGCGTCGGCGTACACGTGCTCGATCAGCGCCGCGCCGGTGCCGCCGCCGCGCTGGCCCTCGGCGACGAACAGGTCCTGCAGGTAGACGTAGTCACCCTGGGTCCAGCAGGAGCGGTGGTAGATGAAGTGCACCATGCCGATGGCCACGCCATCGCGCCAGGCGAGGGCGGCGTACATCGGCTCGGCCGTGTCGAGGAAGCGCTGCCAGGTAACGGCCGTGGTGGCCTCGTCGATGCTGGTCTTGTAGAAGCGCTGGTAGCCCTGCCAGAGCGGCAGCCAGGCGGCGTGATCAGCAGCGCTGATCGGGCGTATCTCGACGGCGGAAGACATGCTGAGGACCTTGTGTGCGTTGGAATGTCTCCAGCCTAGGTCGGGAATTGGTTCTGCTAAAGAGCCATTCATGGTGAAATCAAAGGAACCATTGTCGCCGTCCTGGAAACCGCCGCCATGAGCGTCCCGTTGCCCTTCAACCCGTCCGGTATCTGCCTCGACCCTGCGCGCCCGCTCGGGCTGCAGCTGTTCCAGGCGTTGCGCGAGCGCATCCTCGACGGGCGCCTGGCGGCCCGCTCGCGGCTGCCGGCCAGCCGCGACCTGGCGGCGTCGCTGAATGTGTCCCGCAATACCGTGGTGCGCGCCTATGAGCAGCTCTACGCGGAGGGCTACATCGAGGGCCGCACGGGTGATGGCACCTACGTGGCGGAGCGCGTCCAGCCTTCGGTCGATACGCTACGCGGCGAAGCGCGCAGCCCGGACGCGCCGTCCCTGGAGCGCCTCGCCCGGCACCACCTGCCGCTGCCGCCTACCGGCGCCCCACGGGCATTCCGCGTCGGCGTGCCGGCGTTCGACCTGTTCCCCTTCGATACCTGGGCGCGGCTGCAGGCGCGGTTCTGGCGCGACCCGCCGCTGGATTGCCTGGGTTACGGCGACCCGGCCGGCGAGCAGCGCCTGCGCGAGCTGGTCGCTGCCTACCTGCGTACGACCCGTGGCCTGCACTGCGATGCGGGCCAGGTCATCATCACCAGCGGCGCCCAGCAGGGCATCGCGCTGTGCGCCCAGGTGCTGCTCGCCGAGGGTGACGGCGCGGCCATCGAGAATCCCGGCTACCGCGCCGCCGGCCATGCGTTCGCCACGGCAGGGGCGCGGCTGCACGGCGTAACGGTGGATGCCGATGGCCTGTGTACGGCGCAGCTGGAACAGTTGCCGGATTGCCGGCTGGTCTATGTCACGCCCTCGCACCAGTATCCCACCGGCGTGACCCTGTCGCTGGCGCGGCGTCTTGAGCTGCTGGAATGGGCCGAGCGCAGCGGCGGCTGGATAGTCGAGGACGACTACGATGGCGAGTACCGCTACAGCGGTACGCCGCTGATGCCGCTGGCGGCGCTGGACCGCCACGACCGCGTGCTCTACGTCGGCACCTTCTGCAAGATCGCCTTCCCGGCGCTGCGCCTGGGTTACCTGGTCGTCCCGCCGGCGCTGGCGCAGGCCTTCGCCCGCCGCCGCGCGCTGGATGTGCGTCATTCCGAGGTCGGTACCCAGCGGGTGATGGCGGATTTCATCGGCGAAGGGCATTTCCAGCGGCATGTCCGCCGTATGCGTCGAGCCGCCCGTAGCCGCCGCGATGCGTTGCTGCGCGGCTGGCCGGAAGTCGCCGGCTGCGCACCGATGCCGGCGGTGGAAGCGGGGTTGCACCTGTGCGTGCGCGTCGACAGCCGCGAGCGTGAACTGGAGTTGGTACAACGCGCCTTGGCGGTTGGCGTGGAGGTGAATGCACTGAGCGATTACTGGCTGCCGGAGTCCGTCGAGCCTGCGGATCAGCGCGCCGGATTGGTGCTGGGCTTCGCGGCGGTGCCGGAGGCGCGGATCGCCGAGGCGTTGAAGGCGTTGCGCAAGGCCTGGAAATGAAGAGCCCCCTCTCCCTAACCCTCTCCCTGAAGGGAGAGGGGACTGTCCTCTGCAAGAGGGGCGTTCTGAGCTCGCCGGCAAGCGCCGTAGTTACAGCTAAACACCGAACGGCTCCCTCTCCCTTCAGGGAGAGGGCTGGGGAGAGGGAAAGGAACTCAACCCTGGTCGCAGAGGCGGGCCAAACGCCACGCCGCTTGTAACCCAAAGCTATTTCCTTAGCTGCCTTACGAAGTTGGCGTCAGACGCTACGCTCCCTAAAATGTCGCCCCTCTCGAAAACACCCGGAGTTGCCATGAGCCTGGCCCTGTCCACCGTCCCCGAGCGCAAGTCCACTACGCCCTGGGTCGCCTTCCTCCTGCTGCTGGCGGGAGCGTTGTTCCTCGCCCAGGTGGTGAGCGGCCGCCAGGCGCTGTTGTTCCTGGTCGGCGGCGCGCTGGGTCTGACGCTCTACCACGCGGCCTTCGGCTTCACCTCCGCCTGGCGCGTGTTCATCCGTGAACGCCGCGGCGCCGGTCTGCGCGCGCAGATGGTGATGCTGGCGCTGGCGGTGCTGCTGTTCTTCCCGGCGCTCGCCGCCGGCACGCTGTTCGGCGAGCCGGTGAAAGGACTGGTTTCGCCGGCCGGAACGTCGGTCGTCGTCGGCGCTTTCATCTTCGGTATCGGCATGCAGCTGGGTGGCGGCTGCGCCTCCGGCACGCTGTTCACCGTTGGCGGTGGCAACGCGCGAATGCTGGTGACCCTGCTGTTCTTCATCGTCGGCTCGGTGGTCGCCACTCACCACATCGGCTGGTGGTTTGCGCTGCCGTCGTTGCCGCCCACTTCCATCGTGCAGTCTCTCGGCCTGTTCCCCGCGCTGGTGCTGAGCCTTGCGCTGTTCGCCGCCATTGCCGCCGTCAGCGTGGTGCTGGAGCGGCGCCGACATGGCGTGCTGGAACTGATCGCCAGCAATGGCGAGAAGGGCATCGGTCGCTTCTTCCGTGGTCCCTGGCCGCTGGTGTGGGGCGCGGTGGCGCTGGCGCTGCTGAACTTCGCCACCCTGGCGCTGGCCGGCCGTCCGTGGGGCGTCACCTCGGCCTTTGCCCTGTGGGGCGCGAAGGCGGCGGAAAGCCTCGGCATCTCCGTGCACGACTGGGCCTTCTGGCAAGCCGAAGCCAACGCCAAGGCGCTGGCCGCTCCGGTGTGGCAGGACGTCACCAGCGTAATGGACTTCGGCATCATGATCGGCGCGCTGCTGGCCGCCGGCCTTGCCGGGCGCTTCGCTCCGAGCCTGAAGATTCCCGCGCGCTCGCTGATCGCGGCGGTGATTGGCGGCCTGCTGTTGGGCTACGGCGCGCGCCTGGCCTATGGCTGCAACATCGGCGCATATTTCAGCGGCATCGCTTCCGGCAGCCTGCACGGCTGGCTGTGGCTGGTGGCGGCGTTCTTCGGTAACGCGGTGGGCGTGCGCCTGCGCCCCATCTTCTTCCCCGCTGAACGCGTGGAAGCGCGCCTGACCGGCTGCTGAGTCAGGCCGGGCGGAGCGTTTCGCGCTCCGCCCAGTAGGTTTGCCGGTGGCCTCGGGCCTGGTAGTCCCGCGCCAGGGCTTCGGCCTCGGCGCGGGTCAGCTGGCGGCGCATGACGAAGCGGTTGCCGTTGTCGTCCAGGCGCAGCAGGCACCAGTCCCGCTGCTCAGGCATTGAAGGTCGAAGTCTTGCGCAGGCGCAGCGCGAGCAGGATAAGCAGCACGCCGAAGAACACCGAGTAGGCGCCGATCACCCAGGCCACGGCGAGCGCACCGGCTCCGGGATTGCCGATCATCAGCACGCCGAACAGCACCGACACCACGCCGGAAAGCCCCAGCCACCATTCGTTCTGCAGCGCCTTGCGCAGGCGGATCGCGGCGATGATCTGCAGTACGCCCATCACCAGCGCCCAGCCGGCGATCAACATCAGCAGGCCCAGCGCGGTGAGCTGCGGCCAGAGGAAGGCGACCAGCCCGGCGGCGATCCCCAGCAGCCCCACCAGCACCAGCGGCCACAAGGGCCGGCCGGATTCGCGCATCTGCGCGGCGGCGACCAGGGTGAACAGGCCGTCGACAAAGGCGTAGGCGCCGAAGAACAGCACCATCACGGTCAATACGATGCCCGGCCAGACCATGGCCAGGATACCGAACAGCAGGGCGGCGACGCCGCGCAGGGCGATCCATTTCCAGTGGCGGCCCAGGGCCTGCCAGAGCGGGTGTTGCGACATGGCGACGATCCTCGCGAGGGGTATGGCTGCAACCATAGCCCTGCCGGCTCGTCGGTGCTTGAGCGAGATCACGCCTGGCTCGTGAAGCGCGGGTACAAGGCTCGCAATGGGCAAAAGAAAGCCCGGCACGGAGCCGGGCTGAAGGGCCTGCCTGGGCAGGCGGGCGGCGTCGCCCGACGC
>NZ_JBGLYK010000094.1:0-20029 GCF_047304025.1 Pseudomonas sp. Pseusp97
GTACCGCACCGGCGTCGGCCCGGTGGCCGTGTTCGGCGCCAGCAACTTCCCGCTGGCCTTCTCCACCGCCGGTGGCGATACCGCCGCGGCACTCGCCGCCGGCTGCCCGGTGGTGGTCAAGGCCCATAGCGGTCACATGGCCAGCGCCGAACTCGTCGGCGAGGCGATCGTCCGCGCGGCCGAATCCACCGGCATGCCGGCCGGCGTGTTCAACATGATCTACGGCGCCGGCGTGGGCGAACCGCTGGTGAAGCACCCGGCGATCCAGGCGGTCGGCTTTACCGGCTCACTCAAGGGTGGACGCGCGCTGTGCGATCTCGCCGCCGCGCGTCCGCAGCCAATCCCGGTGTTCGCCGAGATGAGCAGCATCAACCCGGTCCTCGTCCTGCCCGCCGCCCTGGAAACACACGGCGAGAAGATCGCCCGCGAACTGGTGGATTCGGTCGTCATGGGCTGCGGCCAGTTCTGCACCAACCCGGGCCTGGTGATCGGCATTGCCTCGCCAGCGTTCAGCCTGTTCGTCGCCAACCTGATCGCCGAGATCAGCCAGCGCCCGGCGCAGACCATGCTCAACGCCGGCACCCTGAAGAGCTACGAAAAGGGCATCGCCCGCCTGCTCGCCCACCCCGCCGTGCGCCACCTCGCCGGCCAGCCACAGAAGGGCAACCAGGCCCTGCCGCAGCTGTTCCAGGCCAAGGCCGAACTGCTGCTGGCAGGCGAGGAGCTGCTGCAGGAAGAAGTCTTCGGCCCGACCACCATCGTCGTCGAAGTGAAGGACGAAGCCGAACTGCGCCACGCGCTGGACGGCCTGCACGGCCAGCTCACCGCCACGCTGATCGCCGAAGCCGAGGACCTGTCGCGCTTCGCCGCGCTGGTGCCGGTGCTGGAGCGCAAGGCCGGGCGCCTGCTGATCAACGGCTACCCGACCGGCGTGGAAGTCTGCGACGCGATGGTCCACGGCGGGCCCTACCCGGCGACCTCCGACGCGCGCGGCACCTCGGTCGGCAGCCTGGCCATCGACCGCTTCCTGCGCCCGGTGTGCTACCAGAACTACCCCGACGCGCTGCTGCCCGATGCGCTGAAGGACGCCAACCCGCTGGGCATCGCTCGGCTGGTGGATGGCGAGACGACGCGCAGCGCGGTGACTCGCTGAGGGTTCGTCGGCGCGGGAGTGAACTGTCGGCCAGTCCCGCGCCGATGCTCAGCCCCGGCCCTGTGCCGGGGCTTTTTTATTCGCGCAATGGCGGAGTCCGCTCCTACAAAGGCCGCGCCGTTCTGCATTTCCGTAGGGCGCATAACGCGCCAGCGTTATCCGCCGAGCCGTGCTCTTCGTAGGAGCGAGCTTGCTCGCGAACCGTCCCGGCGACGAGGGCCAGATTCGCGAGCAAGCTCGCTCCTACAAGGGAAGGCTCTTATGCCAGCAGCTTGCGCAAATCGGCATACAGCGAATCGCTGATCTCCACGCCCTCGGCGAGGCTGCGCTTTCGCGCCGCGAAGCGACGTTGCGACGGCAATCGCGCGCCCATGTCGACGATGGACTCGAACAGCTTCTCCGCCCGCGCCAGGTGCTGCGCAGCATCAGCGCCGAGGAAACGCGCCGGGTCCAGCGCGATCAGCAGCTCGCCGTGGTAGGGCGAGGATTTCGTCCCCTCATCGAAGACCGAGGATTCCGCGCTGGTCAGGTCGCCGATCAGCGGACCGGCGATCAGCTCGACCATGGTCGCCAGCGCCGAGCCCTTGTGCCCGCCGAAGGTCAGCATGGCGCCATCGAGTACCGCGCTCGGGTCGGTGCTGGGGTTGCCCTGGGCATCGATGCCCCAGCCCAGCGGGATCGCCTTGCCCTCGCGCTCGTGCAGCTGGATTTCCCCGCGCGCCACCACTGTGGTGGCGAAGTCGAATACATACGGATCCTTGTCGCCACGCGGCCAGCCGAAAGCGATGGGATTGGTGCCGAACAGCGGCCGCGTGCCGCCGGCCGGCGCCACGTAGGCCTGGGCCGGGGTGACCGCCAGCGCGACCAGCCCCTGCGCGGTGATCCGCTCGATCTCCACCCACAGCGCCGAGAAGTGCACGCAATGGTTGATCGCCAGCGCCGCCAGGCCCTGGCTGCGCGCTTTTTCCACCAGCTTCGGCAGGCCGAGGTCGAAGGCGCATTGCGAGAAGCCGCCCTTGGCATCCACCCGCACAATCGCCGGCGCGGGCTCTGACAGCTCCGGCACGGCGTCGGCCACCACCTTGCCGGCGCGCACGGTGTGGATGCAGCCCAGCAGCCGCCATACGCCGTGGGACGTACAGCCATCGCGCTCGCCGGCCAGCACGGTGTCGGTCACCGCCTGCACGTGGGGTTCGCTGAAGCCGTTGTGGCGCAGGATCGCCATCGACAGCTCGCGCAGTTCATCCAGCTTCATTCGGACCAAGGTCGACTCCTCGCTGATGTGTCGGGACGGAGGATGCCCCGAAAGTACGCCTCCGAATCATCCGTCACAGTGACCGCTCCTCGCGCACGAGGCTTGAGGGAAATCCCATCCGCAGCTGACGAATTCGGCACAGCGTCACGCTCGTCCCTTTCTCTCTTTCCACACATCTGCCGCCAAGCTTCTCAGCTCCGTATCGGAAGTTTCCCTCTTGAAATTTTCCCACGACAAAAAGCTGACCCATCAGGCAACAAAACCGAGTTCGCCATTCAGGACGAAAGTCCTATTTCCATTCGCCAGCAGGCTCGTTCCCGGCAGCCAGTCTCTAGCATTCGGCCGCGTGGAAACGTGCTGTGACGCCAGTGTTTCCACATGACATTCCAGGTCGATCACCGGCCATTCCCCGATGGAAACACTCCATGAGCAATGAATCGAAGTCTCCCTACCAGAGAGCATTTTCCTCGACCGGCCTCTACGGCAACGAAGCTTACCCAGCCCTTGCCGCCTCGAGCCTCAGCTCTTCCGCGACGGCCAACGTCACCTCGCAGATTCTCGGGACAACCGAAAATTCGGACGTTTTCCGACCGACCCTTTACGGAACTGGCAATCCGGGTGAAAAACTCGACATCTGGATTACCCTGACCGTCACACCCAATGCGACCGAGCCGGACCGAATCTACCCGGTCGGCAAAGTAACCGTTAAGCCCGACGGCACCTGGCAGCTCAAGCTTCTCCCCGTCGCGGTCGACGGAACCTACGAACTGCACTTGCAGAACGCTGCAGGTAAAGAACTTTCCTCGTTCACCCTGTCGATGGAAGCCCCTCCTCCGCCAACAATACTCGCGGTGGTGGATGACACGGGTTCCGCGCCACAAGAACTGAGCGAAGGGGCTGTTACCAAGGATGGAATTCCGACACTGCGTGGCACGGGTCTGCCTGGTGAACGAGTAGAAATTTTTGTCACTCCTCTCGGACAGAACGGCGAACTACAGCGTGGCCAGCAGGTGTTTCTGGGCAGCGCCGACATCCAGGCGGATGGGACCTGGCAATTCACCGCCCACCGCGCGCTGTATGACGGCGACTTCGTTTTTGAAGCGCGCACCTACGACATGATCGGCCCCCAGTTCAGGCTGAGCATCGACCTGCCGTCGGAGCAAAAGCTGTCGATCAGCGTATTCGACGACTACGGCATTACGACCGGAGAACTTGCCCAAGGCGCCATAACCGACGACACCACCCCGATCTTGCGGGGAACGGGGCGCCCAGGTGATTGGTTGCAGATTTTCGGCATCCTTCAGGGTCAGCAAGGTATGCTGCCTCGAACGCCCATCCACGGGGCCTCTGTCCAGATCAAGGACGATGGAACCTGGGAATTCAGGATTGAGCACCCGCTCGATGACGGCGACTATGTGTTCGAGGCGCGCGGGCTGGGCCAAACGGTTCAATTCAATTTGAGCATCGAGCTGCCCCCCGAGCAGCAATTCAAAATCACTGGCGCCTTCGACGATGTAGGCGCGGTCACCGGCGAGCTGGCGAACGGCGCCACCACCGATGACACCACTCCCACCCTGCGCGGCACCGGCCGTCCGGGTGACTGGGTGGAAGTCTGGGTGCGCCCGGAAGCACAGGAAGGCAAGCCGAATCACGGCCCGCAGTACCTGGGCAACACCATCGTCCAGCCAGACGGCACCTGGCAGGTTCATGTCGGGCGCCCACTCGACGAAGGCACCTACGACTTCGAGGCCCGCGCCAACGGCAAGAGCGCTCACTTCGGCCTGAGCATCGAATTGCCGCCGGAGCAACAGTTCGCAATCACCGGCGCCTTCGACGATGTCGGCGCGGTCACGGGCGATCTGGTCAACGGCGCCGCCACGGATGACACCACTCCCACCCTGCGCGGCACCGGCCGTCCGGGCGACTGGGTGGAAGTCTGGGCTCACCCGCAAGTGCAGGACGGCCAGTCGCATCACGGTCCGCAGTACCTGGGCAACACCATCGTCCAGCCAGACGGTTCCTGGCAGGTTCGTGTCGGGCGCCCGCTCGACGAAGGCACCTACGACTTCGAGGCACGCACCAACGGCAAGAGCGCTCACTTTGGCCTGACCATCGAATTGCCGCCGGAGCAACCGTTCGCAATCACCGGCGCCTTCGACGATGTCGGCGCGGTCACGGGCGAGCTGGCCAGCGGCGCCACCACCGATGACGCCGCTCCCCTCCTGCATGGCACTGGCCGTCCAGGTGGCTGGGTGCAGATTGTTGCGACTCCAATCGCACCGAACGGCGAACCCTCCAAGACGCCCATGCATATGGGCTCCGCCCACATCCAGGCGGACGGAACCTGGCAACTCCAACTCAACCTGCTTGGCAGCGGCAACTACGTATTCGAGGCGCGTATGAACGACAAAACAGCTCAATTCAACCTGAACATCGACCTGCCGCCAGTGCAGAGATTTGCCATGACAGGCGTCTTCGACAACGTCGGCCCGATCATGGGCGAGCTGGCCAATGGCGCCGTCACCGACGATGCAACGCCCACTCTGCGCGGCGTCGGCCCGGCAGGGGGGCTGGTGCAGGTCTGGGCCAGCTTCGTGGACGCGCCACAGACGCCCTTCTATCTCGGAGCAACCATAATCGGGCATGACGGAACCTGGCAGTTCACCCAGGACCACCCGCTGCGCAACGGAACCTATGACCTCAAAGCCGTTGCGGGCGGGAGGGAAGCACACTTCCAACTGACGGTTGACGCAGCCGTGCAGCCGGTGGAGCCGGTAGAACCCGAACAACCGATTCGGCCGATCGAACCCGAGCAACCGGTCAAGCCCGTCGAGCCGGAACAGCCGGTCCGTCCGATCGAACCCGAGCAGCCGGTCAAGCCCGTAGAGCCGGAGCAACCGGTCCGCCCGGTCGAGCCCGAGCTTCCGGTGGAGCCGGTGCAGCCGGTGCACATCAATGCCACCATCCTCGGCGCACTCGACGACTCCGGCGCCGTGGTGGGTGAAATGACCCGCGATATGTCGCCGACGCTCTTCGGCACGGGCGAACCGGGTCAGCGCATGCTCCTGTGGATGCAACTGGAGGGCACCTCGGAAGACTCGATCAAGGTCCTCGGCATGGTCACCGTAAAAGCCGATGGCACCTGGCAGCACGATGTGCAGCAGTTGCCGGACGAAGGTACCTACAGCTTCAACCTGCGCTACAACGGCGAAGATCTGGCGCACTTCTCCCTCCACGTCGAGGCTCCGCCACGCCCGGTACTGTCGTCCGGCCTGGTGATCGATGACGTGCTGTCGGGCGCCGAGTCCGGTGAACTGCTGCTGGGCAACTGGAAAGCGGCGCCAACCCTGCAGAAGGACAGCGCGGTCATGCCCAAGCTGGGTGATGTGCTGGAAAAAGGTGCCGGTGAACTGCAACTGGGTGCCGGCCAGGGCACGGAACAGGTTGCCCACGGCCAGTCGAGCGCCCACTTCGAGGTGCGCCCGATCCTCCTGGATCAGCTGATCCAGCAGGAAATCTCAGTGATCTAAGCGGCGAACGCCCGGTGGCAGCCCGCCAAGGCCGCCACCGGGTCAACGCGCAACTCCGACCCCGATGCCCCGCAAACTCCTCCCTGCGGGCCACCGGGGTCTTTTCGTTTCCGACCTGCGACATTGCGTTGCCCAGCCCCCGATGGGCACGATGTCCGGTCACCTCCACAGTGGACGACACCTGTTGCTTCCCGACCATCCGGTCATTCGAAGGATTGGCCCCACGTTGCTTGGGGCATTCCGGCGCATCAGGTAAACTTCCGCATCTTTGCCTTCTCATAACGATCAGCCTGATGCCCACGACGTTTCACGAGATTCCCCGCGCGCGCCCTGCCACGCCCCTGCTCGACCGCGCCAGCACGCCGGTCGAGCTGCGCCGGCTGGGCGAAGCGGAGCTGCTGACCCTCGCTGACGAACTGCGCCAGTACCTGCTGTACAGCGTCGGCCAGACCGGCGGGCACTTCGGCGCGGGCCTGGGCGTCATCGAACTGACGATCGCCCTGCACTACGTCTTCGACACCCCGGACGACCGGCTGGTGTGGGACGTGGGCCACCAGGCCTATCCGCACAAGATTCTCACCGGTCGTCGCGAGCGCATGGGCAGCCTGCGCCAGAAGGACGGCCTGGCCGCCTTCCCGCGCCGCTCGGAGAGCGAGTACGACACCTTTGGCGTCGGCCACTCCAGCACCTCCATCAGCGCCGCCCTCGGCATGGCCATCGCCGCGCGCATGCAGGGTTCGAACCGCAAGTCGGTGGCGGTGATCGGCGACGGCGCGCTGACCGCCGGCATGGCCTTCGAGGCGCTCAACCATGCATCGGAGGTCAAGGCCGACATGCTGGTGATCCTCAACGACAACGACATGTCGATCTCCAACAACGTCGGTGGCCTGTCCAACTACCTGGCCAAGATCCTCTCCAGCCGCACCTACAGCAGCATGCGCGAAGGCAGCAAGAAGGTGCTCTCGCGCCTGCCCGGCGCCTGGGAAATCGCCCGCCGCACCGAGGAATACGCCAAGGGCATGCTGGTCCCCGGCACGCTGTTCGAAGAGCTGGGCTGGAACTACATCGGCCCCATCGACGGCCACGACCTGCCGACCCTGATCGCCACCCTGCGCAACATGCGCGACCTCAAGGGCCCGCAGTTCCTCCACGTGGTGACCAAGAAGGGCAAGGGCTTCGGCCCGGCCGAGATCGACCCGATCGGCTACCACGCCATCACCAAGCTGGAACCCGAGGGCGCGCCCGCCCACGCCGTGCCGAAGAAGGCCGGCGGACCGAAGTACTCCAGCGTGTTCGGCCAGTGGCTGTGCGACATGGCGGCGAAAGACCCGCGCCTGGTCGGCATCACCCCGGCCATGAAGGAAGGCTCCGACCTGGTGGCTTTTGCCGACAGGTTCCCGGACCGCTACTTCGACGTCGCCATCGCCGAGCAGCACGCCGTGACCCTGGCGGCCGGCATGGCCTGCGATGGCGCAAAGCCCGTGGTGGCGATCTATTCCACCTTCCTGCAGCGCGGCTACGACCAGCTTATCCATGACGTCGCGGTGCAGAACCTCGACGTACTGTTCGCCATCGACCGCGCCGGCCTGGTGGGCGAAGACGGCCCGACCCACGCCGGCAGCTTCGACCTCTCCTACCTGCGCTGCATCCCCGGCATGCTGGTGATGACCCCCAGCGACGAGAACGAACTGCGCAAGCTGCTCACCACCGGCCATCATTTCGAAGGCCCGGCGGCGGTGCGCTACCCGCGCGGCACCGGCCCCAATGCCCCCATCGAGGCGGCGCTGGAACCGGTCGAGATCGGCAAGGGCGTGCTGCGCCGCGAGGGCAAGGCCGGCAAGGTCGCCTTCCTGGTGTTCGGCGTGCAGCTGACTGAGGCGCTGAAAGTGGCCGAGCAGTTCGATGCGGCCGTCGCCGACATGCGCTTCGTCAAGCCGCTGGACGAGGAACTGGTGCGCCAGCTGGCCGCCAGCCACGAGCTGCTGGTGACCGTCGAGGAGAACTCGGTGATGGGTGGCGCCGGTGCCGCCGTCAGCGAATTCCTCGCCCGCGAGAATATCCAGCAGCCGATCCTGCACCTGGGCCTGCCGGACTACTACGTCGAGCACGCCAAGCCCGCGCAGATGCTCGCGGAGTGCGGGCTGGACGCCGCCGGCATCGAAACCTCGGTGAAGGCGCGCCTGGACGCCCTGGGCAAGCGCTGAGACCGATCGGCGCATCCCTCCCCCGGAGTATTGCCAGTGACGGGCGCACCGACTAAGGTGCGCCCGTTTTCGTACGAGGTAACGGGAAGCAGGTGAAAGACCTGCGCTGCCCCCGCAACGGTAACCGACGCACTCCCAGCGAGAGTGCAGCATCGCCATCCGCCACTGCTCAACGCGGGAAGGCGGCGATGTGATGTCGGCAGCCCGGAGACCGCCCTCGACACGCCCCGACAGGTGTTGCGGAGGGCCGCACCGTCAAGTGCGGCGCGTCCGCCCTTGCCACGCCCTCCTCGAAAGTCATCCGACCGCTTTTGAGGACGTTCCATGAAACTGACCCGACTCGCCCTGGCCACCAGCCTGCTGCCCGGCCTGGCCTTCGCCGCTGACGACATCTACCGGCTCTCCGACCAGGTGATCACCTCCGCGCGCCAGGCCCAGCCGCGTGCCGAAGCCACATCGGCCAACAGTGTATTCACCCGTGCCGACATCGAGCGGTTGCAAGTGCGCAGCGTCCCCGCCCTGCTCGCACGCGTGCCCGGCGTGCAGATGGGCAGCTCCGGCGGCGTGGTCTCCTACTCCGTGCGCGGCACCAGCACTGCGCAGACCCTGGTGCTGGTGGACGGCCAGCGCGTCGCCTCGGCCAGCAGCGGCATCGCCCGCCTGGACTACCTGAGCATCGACAGCATCGAGCGCGTCGAAGTGACCCGCGGCCCGCGCTCCGCGCTGTACGGCGCCGACGCCATCGGCGGGGTCATTCAGATCTTCACCCGCCGCGGCGAAGCCGGCCTGCACCCTGAAGTGCGCCTGGCCGCCGGCAGCCACGGCACCTTCGAGCGCAGCCTGAGCCTTTCCGGCGGCGACGAGCAGACCCGCTACAACCTCGGCGGCAGCCTCGACGAGAGCCAGGGCTGGGACCGCACCAGCGATAACGTCGGCGCCGACAACGACCACGACGCCCAACGCAACAAGGCCGTGCACCTGAACCTGGACCATCGCTTCAGCGAAGACTGGAAGGCCGGCCTGAACCTCAACGACCAGCGCGGCAAGAACGAATACGACGACGCCTACAACTTCGAGCCGGGCTCGCCGCGCGACGAATTCCGCGTCAGCAGCTACAGCGCCTACCTCGACGGCCAGATCACGCAGATGTGGAACAGCCGCCTGGAACTGGGCCGCAGCTTCGACCGCAACAAGGCGGTGGGCGCCGCCGACAGCTGGAACAACGGCACGCTGGAAACCACCCGCCACTCGGCAAGCTGGATCAACCGCCTGCAACTGGACGCTGCCAACCAGCTGGCCCTGGGTGCGGACTGGTACGAGGACAAGGTCGACGGCACCACCGCCTTCGCCGAAGACCAGCGCAGCAACCGCGCCTTCTTCGCCCAGCACAGCTTCAAGGGCGAGAGCTTCGGCACCGAGCTGGGCCTGCGCCACGACAACAACCAGGCCTACGGCAGCCAGAACAGCTGGAACGCCGCCTTCAGCCTGCCGGTGGGCGACAGCCAGACCTGGATCGCCAGTTACGGCGAAGGCTTCCGCGCGCCGACCTTCAGCGACCTCTACTACCCCGGCGCGAGCAACCCGGACCTGAAGGCCGAGACCTCGAAGACCTACGAGCTGCAATGGCGCGGCGACTTTTCCGGTACCCACCTGGAAGCCTCGCTGTACCGCACCGAGATCGACGACCTGATCGCCTGGGACAGCACCAGCAACCAGCCGGAGAACATCAACAAGGCGCGCATCGATGGCTTCGAGGCCAGCGTCGCCCGCGAGGTGCTGGGCTGGCAGGCCGCTCTCGGCCTGAGCCTGATCGACCCGCGCGACCGCGACACCGGCCACACCCTGCCGTACCGCGCGCGCCGAACCCTGAGCCTGGACCTTGACCGCCAGTTCGGCGCCTTCGGCGTCGGCGGCACCTGGCGTGCGGTCAGCCAGCGCTACGACGACGCGGCCAACACCCGAGAGCTGTCCGGCTATGGCGTCCTCGATTTGCGCACCAGCTGGCTGGCCAGCAGCGAGATTCGTTTCGACCTGAAGCTGGATAACGCCCTGGACCGCGACTACACCCTCGGCGACTACCTGCGCCCGACCAGCCCGATGGACTTCATGGGCGAAGCCCGCCCCTACCGCGAGCCGGGCCGCACCGCATTGCTGGCGGTGACCTGGACGCCGGAGCTGTAAGGCGTGGCGAAGGTCCCGGCGCTGCGGCGCTTTCGTAGGAGGGCGTGGAGCGAAGCGATACCCATCGCTCACTGCACCAACCGCATGGGTATCGCAGGCTCCACCCATCCTACGTTCGAGGCTCCCTGGACCTGCAGCAGCGGTGCAAATGGCTGTTCGCGAGCAATGGCTAGGCGCCCCCCTCGGTCCTACAAAGAGCAGCCCGCCAAACACCGAAGCTTCAGCGTAGGCAATACCTGTAGGAGCAGCCCAGCAAGCTCCGAAGCTTCAGCGTAAGCAAGACCTGTAGGACCGAGGGGGGCGCCTAGCCATTGCTCGCGAACCCGCACGGCAGCGGACTCAGAGTACTCCCGCCATCCGCCCCAGCTCCGCGCAGTCCTGTGCGTGCCAGTCAGTCAGCTCCGGCCAGGGGTTCTCGGCAAGGTTCACCAGCGCACTCTGCGTACCGGCGGCGCGGGCGCAGTCGAGGTCGAAGCGGTAGTCGCCGACCATCAGCATCCGCTGCGGCGCCACGTCCCAGCGCGCGGCGAGGCGCAGCAGGCCGTCCGGGCTGGGCTTGGGATCGGCCTCGCCACGGCCGAGGACATCCTCGGTGAGGAAGCAATCACCGATGCCGATCGCAGCCAGCGTGATCAGCGCCAGCTCGTGGGCATTGCGGGTAAGAATGCCCAGGCGATAGCCGGCGCCATGCAGCGCACGCACCAGCTCGACGGCGCCCGGTGCGGCGGTGGAAGCCACCGCCAGCTCGCGCTCGTGCTCCAGCAGCCAGGCGTGCTTGGCCGCCGCCTCGTCCTCCGGCAGCGCGGCCAGGTGGCTGAGGATGTCGTGCTCCTGGGGAATCCCCAGGGCGCGCTTGATCGCCGGGAAGTCGTGCACCGCCAGGGTCAGGGTGCCGTCCATGTCGAACACCCAGTGGCGGATTTCATTCAGGCTCATGCCCAGTCCTCGCGGCGGCGGATCAGGCCTTCCTGGGTCGAGGAGGCGACCAGCTGGCCGTCGCGGTTGAAGATGCTGCCGCGCACGAAGCCGCGGCCGTTGCCGGCCCAGGGACTGTCGATGGCGTAGAGCAGCCACTCGTCCGCGCGCAGGTCGCGGTGGAACCACACGGAATGGTCGATGGTGGCGACCTGCATGTCCTTCTGCCACACCGAGCGGCCATGGGGCAGCAGCGAGGTGGTGAGGAAGCCGAAGTCCGAGGCGTAGGCGAGGATGTACTTGTGCAGCGCCGGGATGTCCGGCAGCTTGCCGTCGGCGCGCAGCCACAGGTACTTGATCGGCTCGCCGACCACCGGCTCGTAGGGGTCGTTCTGGGTGACCGGGCGGATCTCGATGGGCTTGGGATAGAGCAGCTTGTCGCGGATGCGCTCGGGGAATTTCTCCGCCCCGGCCTTCTTCAGCTCGAGGTCGGTCGGCAGGTTCTCCGGGCCGACCACGTCGGGCATGGCGATCTGGTGCTCGAAGCCACCCTCGTCGGTCTGGAACGAGGTGCTCAGGGCGAAGATCGGCTGGCCCTTCTGGATCGCGGTGACGCGGCGGGTGCTGAAGGTGCCGCCGTCGCGCACGCGGTCGACCTGGTAGACGACCGGCTTGCTCGCATCGCCCGGGCGCAGGAAGTAGCCGTGCATGGAGTGGACGTGGCGCTCCGGCTCGACCGTCTGGCTGGCCGCCGACAGCGCCTGGCCGAGTACCTGCCCGCCGTACAGCTGGCGGAACCCGAGGTCCTGGCTCATGCCGCGGAACAGGTTCTCTTCGATCTGCTCCAGGCTCAGCAGAGCCACCAGGTTGTCCAGGATCTGGGTCATGCGCGTTGTTTCCTCAATTGCGGTCTTGCTGAAGTGGGAGTCGGCGCGGCGACGGATAAGCGGGAAGGCTGCTGAGGCGTTCGTCCCACACGGCGCGGCCGATGGTGAAATGATAGAGGCTGACCGGGCAGTCCGGACCGCCGCCGAGCAATTCGTCCAGCGCCGGATCGAAATAGCAGCCGATGCCGGTGCCCGACAGGCCCGCCGCTTCGGCCTCCAGGTAGAGCAGCTGGCCGACCTGTCCGGCCTCCCAGTAAAGGCGCGGGTAGGTCCAGGCGCCCTCGGTCAGCGCGGCGTCGAGATCGGCGAGCATGGCGAAGGCGACGCAGCCGTCGCTGGCAATGTCCTGCCCGCAGGACAGGAAAGCCGACAGCCCACGCGCATCGCCCGACAGCAGGCGGTACAGCGGCAAGCCGCTCTCCTCCACGCTCTGCCACAGGTAATCCTCGCGCAGCCCGCCCGCCTCGCGCCCGCTGCGGCCAAGCCAGTACAGGCCAGGTTCCAGGCCCTGGACTCGATGGACGAACAGCAGCAGGTCGAGCCGCGCCGGCTCGCCAGTGCAGGCGAAAGGCACCGGCGAGCGCTCGGGCATCAGGCGGCGCAGCCAGGCATACAGCAGCTCGGCGTGAATGCCGCTGCGGCCGTCCATCGACTGCGCACTGCGCCGCCGATGCAGGAGCGGACGCAGCGGCAGGCCGGGGTTATCCACAGCCGACTCGGTTTTTGGCGCCGACCAGTCAAGGGCCGGAAGCGCGGGGGCACGGCACAGCTGGTGCACGCGCTCCAGCTCCGGCCAGTGACGATAGTCCCGCGACAGCCGATTGGGCGTGCCGGCCAGCGGCAGCTCGGCGAGGCCCTCAAGCAGCGTTTTCGGCAGCGGGAATTCGGCAGGTTGCGCCGGGCCGATCCACAATAACGCGTCGGCGAACTCGCGCTCGCTGAAGCCTTCACGATCGAGACCGATCAACGCATCCAGCCGCGCTTCGGCCACACCACGCAACAGGCGCACTTCCCAGCCCTGGATCGCCGCGGCGATGCCGAGACAGGCCAGCGCGTGGCCGAGGTCGTGATTGCAGTAGCGATAGGCGCGCTCGCCGTACTTCCAGGCCTCGCGCCAGGGAATGCTCGCCAGCGCCAGCAGGAAGCCGCCGGCGGGCAAGGCGTCGGCCAGTTGCCCGGCCAGCGGCGCAGGGAGCTCGGCGCGCACTTCCAGCAGGTGATCGTCCGCGCTGTAATGCGCCAGCAGCGCAGCGTTATCCACAGCCCCGGCGGGCAGCAGCAGATAGGCCTCGGTGGGGTGCAGGTTGCCGCTGGAAGGGTTGACCCGCAGCGCCCAGCGGCTGCCGCCGGCGTCCTTCCAGGCCGACAGCGCCAGGCTGTCGTAGAGCAGTTGCGAGACGCTGGCGAGGGTCAGCGGCGCAGGCGCACCGAGCGGGCCGGCGAACACCTCGTCATAACCCGGCGATTCCTCCTGCGGCCGGTGCAGCAATTCGATGCAGCGGGGGCCGGCATAGCGGCGGAACGCAGCCGGCTGGGTCGCCCAGTCGAGCTGGCCGGGGCCGGGGGCGAAGCGCTCCGGGCGGTGGCTGCTGAGAGCGTGATAGGCGCGCACGCCCTCGATCAGCGTCACGGCCGACGAATCCGGTAGAGCACATGCTGGCGCAGCGCATGGCCTGGCGGCAGGCGCGGATGCTCGAAGTCGTCGGCCTCGTCGCGCTGCATGCCCAGGCGCTGCATCAGCCCCTGGGAGGGCAGGTTGGCCGGCACCGTGAAGGCGACCACTTCCTCCAGCTGCAACTGCTCGAAGGCGAAACCCAGCGCCGCGCGGGCCGCCTCCAGCGCATAGCCCTGGCGCCAATACGCCGTGTTGAAACGCCAGCCGATTTCCACCGCCGGGGTGAACGGCGCGTCGAAGGACACGCGGGCCAACCCGAGTACACCGATGAACGCTTCGTCCTCGCGGCGCTCGACTACCCACTGGCCGAAGCCGTGCTCGTCGAAATGCTGGAGGATGCGCGCGGCCAGCAGGTCGCTGTCCTCGCGGCTCAGGCAGGCAGGGAAATGCTGCATCACCTGGGCATCGGCATTCAGCGCGGCGAAGGGCGCCAGGTCGTCATGGCGCCACGGCCGCAGCAGCAGACGCTCGGTGGTCAGGCTGGGAAAGTCCATGGGAATCTTCGTAGGCCTCAAAGGTCACCATGATACCCGGCTGCGAGCTTGTAGGACGCAATCCGTCAGACGAGGCGCAATCGATTCAGCACAGAGTCGCCTTCATCTGGTATTTTTCTCCTACCTTCGCTGTCGGTCACTGCCTTGACCGTGCTCACGCAGACAGCCGCGCCGCCAGGGCGCACCGCAAAAAAAGACCAAGGAATCCCCATGACCACCTCCACCACCGGACTGCCACGCAGTACGGCCCTGGTGCTTTTCGCTTTGGCTGTCGGCGGCTTCGCCATCGGCACCACCGAATTCGCCACCATGAGCCTGCTGCCCTACTTCGCCCCGGCACTGGGCATCGATGCCCCGACCGCCGGCCACGTGATCAGCGCCTACGCCCTGGGCGTGGTCGTCGGTGCGCCGCTGCTGGCGGTGCTCGGCGCGCGCCTGCCGCGGCGTACCCTGCTGGTGTTGCTGATGGCGCTGTTCGCCCTCGGCAATGGCCTCAGCGCGCTGGCGCCGACCTACCACTGGATGCTGCTGTTCCGCTTCATCAGCGGCCTGCCCCACGGCGCCTACTTCGGCATCGCCGCGCTGGTTGCCGCCTCCATCGTGCCGCCGCACCGGCGCACCGTGGCGGTTGGAAGGATGTTCCTCGGCCTCACCGTCGCCACCATCATCGGCGTGCCCCTGGCCAACTGGCTGAGCCAGGCGGTGGGCTGGCGCTGGAGCTTCGCCCTGGTGGCGGCGCTCGGCGTGCTGACGATGATCTGCGTGCGCCTGCTGGCGCCCTACTCGCCGGCCGAGCCGGACTCCAGCCCGCTGCGCGAGCTGGGTGCGCTCAGGCGCGGGCAGGTCTGGCTGACCCTGGGCATCGGTGCCATCGGCTTCGGCGGGCTGTTCGCGGTGTACACCTACCTGGCCGACATCCTCGGCGCGGTGACCCACGTTTCGCCCAGCATCGTGCCGCTGGTGATGGCCGTGTTCGGCATCGGCATGACCCTGGGCAACCTGTTCATCCCGGTGCTCGCCGACCGCGCCGTGATGCCCACCGCCGGCGGCCTGCTGGTGTGGAGCGCAGTGGTGCTGGCGATCTTCCCGTTCACCGCGGGGAACATCTGGACCATCTCGATCTGCGTGTTCTTCGTCGGCTTCGGCGGCGCGCTGGGCACCGTGCTGCAGACCCGCCTGATGGACGTCGCCGAGGACGCCCAGGGCCTGGCCGCGGCGCTGAACCACTCGGCGTTCAACTTCGCCAACGCACTGGGCCCATACCTCGGCGGCCTGGCCCTGGCGGCCGGCTACGGCTGGACCTCGCCGGGCTGGGTCGGCAGCCTGCTGGCCATCGGCGGCTTCGTGCTGTGGTCGGTTTCGGTGGCAACCAGCCGCAGCTCACAACGCGACGCAGCCATTTCCAACGAAGGCTGAATCGCCGGCGCGAATGAAAAGTGGCCGGCGCAATGCCGGCCCTTTCGTTCCGGCGTGCCCTCGGCGTACCCTGACCGCATGCCGCTGCCCCTGATCTACCACGACGACTACAGTCCGCCCTTCCCGGACAACCACCGCTTCCCCATGGAGAAGTTCCGCCTGCTGCGCGACCACCTGGTGGACAGCGGCCTGGTGAATGACGCGCAGCTGCTGCGTCCGGAACTCTGCCCGGCGGACGTCCTCGCCCTGGCCCACGACCGGGCCTACATCGAGCGCTACTGCAGCGGCGAGATGAGCCGCGAGGAACTGCGCCGCCTCGGCCTGCCCTGGAGCGAAGCGCTGGCACGACGCACGGTGCGCGCAGTCGGCGGCTCGCTGCTCAGCGCGGAACTGGCGCTCGAACACGGCCTCGCCTGCCACCTGGCCGGCGGCACGCACCATGCGCATCACGACCACGCCTCGGGCTTCTGCATCTTCAACGACCTGGCGGTGATCAGCCTGTACCTGCTGGAAAGCGGCAAGGCCAACCGCGTGCTGATCTTCGATTGCGATGTGCACCAGGGTGATGGCACCGCACGCATCTTGGAGAACGTGCCGGACGCGGTGACCGTGTCATTGCACTGCGAGAAGAATTTCCCCGCGCGCAAGGCGCAGAGCGACTGGGACATTCCCCTGCCGCTGCACCTGGGCGACGCCCAGTACCTGAAGGTGGTGCAGGAAGCGCTGGACTACCTGTTGCCGCTGTACCAGCCGGATATAGTGCTCTACGACGCCGGCGTCGACGTGCACAGGGACGATGCCCTGGGCTACCTGCAACTCAGCGATGCAGGGCTGGCAGCGCGCGATGAACACGTCATCCGCCGCTGCCTGGCCAGCGGCATCCCGGTGGTGGGTGTGATCGGTGGCGGTTACGACAGGGACCGCCGTGCGCTGGCGCGGCGCCACGGCATCCTGCACCACAGCGCCGCACGGGTGGCACGCGAGTTTCAGCTGGACCGGTAACGCGAGTTGTTGGTGTCCATCCGCGAGGGCAGGCGCTGCTGTTCCCAGCGCGTCAGCTCATGTTCGGAATAGCCCAGCAGCGCGGCGGCACGCGAGCGGCAATCCGCGGCGTAGTGCTTCTCGCAGAAGCGCATCACCTGCTCGGGCACGTGGTGCTGCAGCAGCTCCTGCGGGCGCAGCGGCCCCGCGTACTGCAGGTAGCGCGGCAGCAGGCGGCTCCAGTTGGTGAACACATAGAGGTTGTGCAGCGCCACCTGTATCGACAGCAGCTCCAGCACGCGCTGTTCGAACTTCACCTTCGAACCCTGCAGGTTCTTGTTCAGGCGCACCACCATGTGGGCCACCGCCTCGTTGAGCAGCGCGCGGATTTCCTCGCTGGGGAGGCTGCGGATGACGATATCGAGGCCATTTACACGCACGCGGGTGTCGCTGCCCTCCACCCACAGGTGGGCCTCATGGGAGCGAAGGTAATCACGGACTTTCATGGACAGTCGGACCAAGGTTGCAAGAGGCCCGCATGCTGATGGATTCACAAAAGCGCCAACATCGGCGCAATCCCGATCCCCTGTAGGAATTCTCGCAACCCCCACGCTTCAGGCCTCGGAAATGCATTTCCTCGCCTGTTGGTTTTTTCCACGGCAACTGTGGAGCGGCCTGTGGATAAGCTGCGGGAAAGCGACTGCCGCGCCCGCCGCCAAAGGCTTTGGCGGAGCTGGACGAAAAATGAGCAACCGGCGCGCAGCGCCCCTGCGCTAGAATTGCGCGCTTTCCCGCCCTCCTTCGCCTGGCCCTGTGCATGACCGACTCCCGCCCCCTCGCCTCCCGTACCGCCCTCGTCATCGGCGGCGGCCCCGCCGGCCTGATGGCAGCCGAAGTCCTGGCCGGCGCCGGCGTACAGGTGCAGCTGTTTGATGCCATGCCCTCGGTGGGGCGCAAGTTCCTGCTGGCCGGCGTGGGCGGCATGAACATCACCCACTCCGAGCAGCGCGACGCCTTCCTGTCGCGCTACGGCCAGCGTGCGCCAAGCCTCGCGCCGCTGATCGAGGCCTTCGACAACCAGGCGCTTTGCGCGTGGATCCAGGGCCTGGGCATCGACACCTTCGTCGGCACCTCCGGCCGCGTCTTCCCCACCGACATGAAGGCCGCGCCGCTGTTGCGCGCCTGGCTCAAGCGCCTGCGCGATGCCGGCGTGGTCATCCACACCCGCCATCGCTGGCTGGGCTGGGACGCCCAGGGCGCGCTGCTGATCGACGGGCCGGAAGGCCGGCGCAGCCTGAACGCCGATGCCACCGTGCTGGCTCTGGGCGGCGGCAGCTGGCAGCGCCTGGGCTCGGACGGCGCCTGGGTGCCGCTGCTCGCCGAACGCGCTGTGGATATCTCGCCGCTGCGCCCGGCCAACTGCGGCTTCGAGGTGGCTGGCTGGAGCGAGTTCTTCCGCGACAAGTTCGCCGGCGCGCCGGTCAAGCCGGTGGCGCTCTCGCTGGCCGGCGGTACGCCGCGCCAGGGTGAGTTCGTGGTCACCGCTGGCGGCATCGAGGGGAGCCTGGTCTATGCGCTGTCGTCCGGCATCCGCGAGCGCATCGAACAGACCGGCAGCGCCACCGTGCACCTGGACCTGCTGCCCAACCGCAGCCTGGAACAGGTCGCCAAGGCCGTCGCCCAGCCGCGCGGTTCCAAGTCCATGGCCAACCACCTGCGCGGTCGCCTGGGGCTGGACGGCGTGCGCGCCGGCCTGTTGCGCGAGTTGTCCACAGCCGCCGACTACGCCGACCCGCAGCGCCTCGCCCAGTTGATCAAGGCGTTACCGCTGACCGTGCTGCGCACCCGCCCGCTGGATGAAGCCATCAGCAGCGCCGGCGGGGTGACCTTCGAGGCGCTGGACAAGCAGTTGATGCTCAAGGCGCTGCCGGGCGTGTTCTGCGCCGGCGAGATGCTCGACTGGGAAGCGCCCACCGGCGGCTACCTGCTCACCGCCTGCTTCGCCAGCGGTCGCGCGGCCGGGCTCGGCGCCTTGCAGTGGCTGCAAGCGCAAGGCTGATCCCCTGCACAACATGGAACCATAGTGCTAGATTCTCGACTCCCACCCAGGAGTCGCCCGCATGCCGCTGACCTTCCGCCGAGCCCGCCCCGCTGATGTCGACGCCGCCATCCCGCTGATCTACAGCTCCGGCCCCGACGCCTTCGACTATGCCTTCGCCCGCCCCGGCCGCAACAGCGCCCAGGACTTCCTGCGCTACGCCTTCCTCCAGGGCGGCGGGCAGTTCGGCTGGCGCCAGCATTGGGTCGGCGAACGGGACGGCCAGGTGGTGGCGGCCGGCACGGTATTCGGCGGCGAGGTAAACCTGGGCTATATGCTGGCTGCCACGCGGCAAATCCTCGGCTACTTCGGCTGGGGCTCGGCGGGCGTGATCCGTCGCGGCCTGCAACTGGAACGGATCATCTGCCCGCCGCCGCGCAAGACGCTGTACCTCGCGCACCTCGGCGTCACGCCGACGCTGCGCGGCGAAGGCCTGGGCAGCCAGTTGATCGACCACTTCCTGCAGATCGGCCGCCGCAGCGGCCTGCCCATGGCGGCGCTGGACGTCTCGGCAGCCAACCCCAAGGCCCAGGCACTCTACGAGCGGCTGGGTTTCAGCGTGCAGGTGGAGCGCATCTCGACCCTGCCGGGCGTCTCCAGCCATCGCTACATGCAGCGCCCGCTCTGAGATAGACTCGCGGCCAGCCGCCCGCCAGAGGCGGCCTGCTCCGTTGCCGTCGTGAAAGCCTGCTCACGCATGAACCAGGAAGGTTGCCCATGAGCACTGCCAGCGTTGAACTGAAAGTCTTCGTCCCCGCCCGCGATTTCGCGCTCTCCCAGCAGTTCTACCAGGACCTGGGATTCCTCTCGCCATGGAACTCCGAAGAACTCGCCTACTTCCATCATGGCGACCATTGCGCCTTCCTGCTGCAGAACTACTACGTCAAGGAATTCGCCGAGAACCTGATGTTGCACCTGCTGGTGGAAGATGCCGACGCCTGGTACGCGAAGGTGCGCGACTCGGGCCTTGCCGAGCGTTACGGCGTGCGCCTTGGCACACCGGAAGACCAGCCGTGGAAGATGCGCGACTTCACCCTCCACGACCCGAGCGGCGTGCTCTGGCGGATCGGGCATAACCTCGATTGATGCCGCGATCCGGCCCTGGCGCCGGCCTTGAAGCCATCGCGGACGGGCAATGCCTGAGCCGACCTGTAGGAGCGAGCTTGCTCGCGAACAGGAGGTTCGCCGGAAACACGGTGCGCCCGGAGGACTCCGTTCGCGAGCAAGCTCGCTCCTACAA
>NZ_JBGLYK010000095.1:0-19984 GCF_047304025.1 Pseudomonas sp. Pseusp97
GAGCCGGAGCCGCCTGAGGCTGCGGCGCGGCAGCGACCGGGGCAACCTCGGCGGCCGCAGCTACAGGAGCGACCGGCGCGGGCGCAACAGGCGGCGGAGCAATGGCTGCAACCGGCGCTGCACCGGCGGCGCCGGCCACTGGGTTCGGGTTGGAATCAGCCGTGGCCTTGCTGATCCCCAGGTCCTTTAGTGGCGACCTGGGTGCGCCGTCGGCATCGGCCGGGCGGAACGCCAGCATCCGCAGCAGCACCATCTCGAAGCCGCCACGCGGATCGGGCGCCAGCGGCAGGTCGCGGCGGCCGATCAGGCCCATCTGGTAGTAGAACTGCACATCCTCGGCCGGCAGCGCCTGCGCCAATGCCAGCACGCGGTCACGATCGCCCTGGCCGTTGTCCACCGCCTCGGGCAGCGCCTGGGCGATAGCCACGCGGTGCAGCACGTTGAGTATTTCGGCCAGCACGCCGCCCCAGTCCGGGCCTTGCTCGGCCAGGTGCCGCACGGCCTCCAGCAGTGCGCGGGCATCGCCTTCCAGCAATGCGTGGAGCACGCCGTAGACCTGCCCGTGATCCAGGGTACCGAGCATGGCGCGCACGTCGGCGGCCAGCACCTTGCCTTCGCCGAAGGCGATGGCCTGGTCGGTGAGGCTCATGGCGTCACGCATCGAGCCATCGGCCGCACGGCCGAGCAGCCACAGCGCATCGTCCTCGAACGGCACGTTCTCGGCGCCCAGGACGTGGGTGAGGTGCTCTACCACGCGCTCCGGCGGCATGTTCTTCAGGGAGAACTGCAGGCAGCGCGAGAGGATGGTCACCGGAAGCTTCTGCGGGTCCGTGGTGGCCAGCAGGAACTTCACATGGGGTGGCGGCTCCTCCAGGGTCTTCAACAGGGCGTTGAAGCTGTGGCTGGAGAGCATGTGCACTTCGTCGATCAGGTAGACCTTGTAGCGCCCGCGGCTCGGCGAGTACTGCACGTTGTCGAGCAGCTCGCGGGTGTCTTCGACCTTGGTGCGGCTGGCGGCATCCACTTCGATCAGGTCGACGAAGCGGCCTTCATCGATCTCGCGGCACACCGAGCACTGCCCGCAGGGCGTCGAGCTGATGCCGGTCTCGCAGTTCAGACACTTGGCCAGGATGCGCGCAATGGTGGTCTTGCCCACACCACGGGTACCGGTGAACAGGTAGGCGTGGTGCAGGCGCTGGTTGTCCAGCGCGTTGATCAGGGCCTTGAGCACGTGGGTCTGGCCGACCATTTCGCGGAACGAGCGCGGACGCCATTTGCGGGCAAGAACCTGATAACTCATTGAAATCCATCGCGACAGGTGAGCAGAAGTGCGCTAATCCTAGCGAAGCGGACTGTAAATTGCACCCGATGTCCGCACCGGTCGTTGTCGCATCTTGGCAAGGGCCGGGCTACACGGCATTGTGTTGTCGTTCTGCCATCAACGGAGCCTTGATGCGCTTCCTTGCCACCGCCCTGCTGCTGACCGCCACCCTCGCCCAGGCCGACGACCGTCCCCTGCGCTTCTCGGTGGTCGACAGCTGGGCGATGCCGCTGGCACAGATCGAGAACGGCGAACTGACCGGCGGCATCATGTTCGAGCTGTTCAACGAGGCGGCGCACGAACTGGGCCGCCCGGTAGCCTTCCACATCGTGCCCCGCGCCCGTATCGAGCAGGCGCTGCTCAGCCACTCCGTGGACGTGCGCTGCTACGTGTCGCGCACCTGGATCGAGCACGAATTCAACGATTACCGCTGGAGCGCCCCGCTGATGGTGCAGCGCGACCTGCTGGTGGTCCGCGACGCCCCGGCCGACAAGCTGGAGACGCTTCCCAGCCAATCCGTCGGCACCGTACTGGGCTACCACTATCCGCGCCTGCAGCCGCTGCTGGACAGTCATTGGCTGACCCGCGACGACGCGCGCAACCAGGAACTGGTGCTGAAGAAACTGCGCATCGGCCGCTATCAATATGCGATCAGCAGCGAGTTCGCGTTGAACTGGTTCAACCGTTCACTGCCCGAGGCGGAGCGCCTGAGAATCGCCAGCGTGATCGAGGAAACGCCGCTGTCGTGCATGGTGCTGGATACGCCCGAGGTGCGCGCCGAAGAAGTGCTGTCAGCGCTGGCGAAGATCAAGGCGTCGGGGAAGATCGAGCAGATCCTGGCTCACTATCGCTGAGACGAGGCATGCGCCGACGGGAGGGGCTGTGGACTTTCCAGGCCCCGAAATGGAGGCGGCCCCGCCAGCCACACCCCGGCACACAATGTCCCCGCTATGGCTGCTTCCTTCCGGACCTGACCAGGTTAACGGGTAATCGTTGCGGGGGGACCGACAGGGCCACCATCACGAGAACTCGCCAGATCGGCGAGCCGCGCCATTGTAGCGGCTTGAGCGCAAGTTACAAGTACTTCAAGCACTTAGCGGCGTCCTTCAAGCAATTCCTGACCTTCATCACGAATTTGCCTTTTCAGTAAAGGAATTGGCCTACAGCCAGTTCAGAAATTTCCGTTTGCGCCGACGCTTAGGAAAGAACCCGTCACCACGACGGGCCATGCCCGAGCGAGGAATGCCAGCATGTCCGTTGCACTGCGATCCACCCCTCTCGTTGCCCTTCTGCTTTCCGGGCCGTTGCTGGCCTACGACGGCGTCATTCATTTCAGCGGCGCAGTGGTCGAACCGACGTGCCAGGTGGGCTTGAGCGAAGTCACCGCGCAAAGCGCGCGGGTGCGCCTGAGCGAGTGCAACCAGGCGATGCTGATGATGCTCAACGAGCCGCGCGGGGCGATGCCCAGCGTGAGCTACCGGCTGACCGACGTGCACGGCAAGGCGCTGGGGCAGGACATAGCGGCCACCGGCGACACCGACAGCGTCATCCGCGAAATCGCCAGGGGAGGCGTTGCCGCGGGCAAGCGCAATGTGGTGCTGGTGGCCGACTACCTGTAGCGGGGGTTACTGCGCCTGCATCAACCCTTCGGGCCGAGGCTGGGTGGAGACTTCCAGGTTCGGCCCGATGAACAGGTCCATCTTGCTGTAGCCCGGACGGGCGCTGAAGGTGGAGTAGCGCTCCGCCCCCTGGTGGAACTGGAACGCCACGCGATATTCACCCGAACGCAACAGGCGCAGCGGGAAGGCTCGCGCTTCACCCGGCTTGATCTCGCCGGCGAGGGTTTCCTCGTTGTTTTCCTTGAAGCTGTAGCTCACCGCGGGCCCGCCGACGCCTTCGTAGTGAAGGACGATCTGCGGACGCTCGGTCCAGGCCACATAGGCCCCGAACAGCAGCACCAGTGCCGCCACGCCGAGCAGACGCTGCTTTCTTGCCTTGTCCATCTCGCTCTCCGTCAACCGTTGGCCCGCCCTGCCCGGCGTCGCAACGCAGGGGCCGAGGCGGGCCTGCCGATCAGTTCAGGCTGTCGACCAGGGCCTTGGCAGGCACCAGGCGTACCGCCTTCTTCGCGGCGATCTCGATGCTCTTGCCGGTCTGCGGGTTGCGGCCGGTGCGGGCGGCGCGCTCGCTGACCTTGAGCTTGCCGATACCCGGCAGGGTCAGCTCGCCGTCGTTTTCCAGGGCGTCCTGGGCGATCTGCGCCAGTTGCTCGAACACGCCGCGCACGGCGGCCTGGGTCAGGTCGAGGGATTCGGCGATATCGCGAACCAGTTGGTCCTTGGTCATGGGCATGAAATAGCTCCTGGGTACATGGATCGTTAAGGGTGTGTCAGGCGCCGATGCCGTGATCGGCCAGCAGCTTGACCAGCTGCTCTTCGTCCATCACGGCGACGCCAAGTTCCTGGGCCTTGGCCAATTTTGAACCCGCTCCCGGGCCAGCAACGACGCAATGGGTTTTTGCCGAAACCGAACCGGCCACCTTGGCGCCCAGGCTTTCGAGTTTTTCCTTGGCGACGTCACGGCTCATGGCTTCCAGGGTGCCGGTGAGCACCCAGGTCTGGCCGGCCAGCGGCAGGCCTTCGACCACCTTGCGCTCGCTGCGCCAGTGCATGCCGAACTCCAGCAGCTGCGCTTCGACTGCCCTGGCTCGCTCGACGCGCAAGGCATCGGCGAAGTACTCGCGCACCGACTGCTTGGCCTTCTCGTTCACTCCTTTCAGGGTGCTGAGGTCCAGCCAGTCCTGGCTGAGGGTGATGAGCGCGTCGAGGCTACCCGTGCGGTCCGCCAGCTTCTCGGCGCCGGTGGCCGCGATGAAAGGGATGTTGAGCTTGTCGATGAAGCCCGCCAGCGTCGCGACGGCGGCGAATTCGGCGGAGACATCGCCTTCGTCCTGCAGCTGCACGCCATGCTCGGGATCGAGCAGCTCGGCAATGACGCTGCGGTTGTGCTCGTCATCGAAGAAGTTGTGGATCTCGTAGGCCACCTCGCCGCCGACGTCCGGCAGGTAGGTGAGCACTTCCGGCAGCGCCTTCTGGATGCGCGCCAGCGAGCCCAGCGAGCGCGCCAGCAGCTTGGCCGTCTCCTCGCCCACGTCCGGAATGCCCAGCGCGAAGACGAAGCGCGCCAGGGTCGGCTTGCGGCTGTCGGCGATAGCGGCGAGCAGGTTGCGCGTGGAAATCTCGGCGAAGCCTTCCAGTTCGATGACCTGCTCATAGCTCAGGGTGTAGAGATCGGCCGGGGACTTCACCAGCCCCTTGTCCACCAGTTGCTCGACGATCTTGTCGCCGAGGCCGTCGATGTCCATGGCGCGGCGCGAGACGAAGTGGATGATCGCCTGCTTGAGCTGCGCCTGGCAGAACAGCCGGCCGACGCAACGGTAGATGGCGCCTTCGCTGACCGACTCCTTGCCCTTGCTGCGCTTGACCAGCTGGGTGCGCTCGACCTGCGAGCCGCACACCGGGCATTGGGTGGGAATCGCCACCGGGCGCGCATCGGCCGGGCGACGCTCGGTGACGACCTGCATCACCTGCGGAATCACGTCGCCGGCACGGCGGATGATCACCGTGTCGCCGATCATCAGGCCCAGGCGCGCGACCTCGTCCATGTTGTGCAGGGTGGCGTTGGCCACGGTCACGCCCGCCACCTGCACTGGCTTCAGGCGCGCCACGGGGGTCACGGCGCCGGTGCGGCCGACCTGGAACTCCACGTCGAGCAGCTCGGTGAGTTCCTCGCGCGCGGGGAACTTGTGGGCGATGGCCCAGCGCGGCTCGCGGGCGCGGAAGCCCAGCTCGCGCTGGAAATCGATGCGGTTGACCTTGAACACCACGCCATCGATCTCGTAGGCGAGGCTGTCGCGGCGGGTGCCGATATCTTCGTAATAGGCGCGGCAACCTTCGACGCCCTTGGCCAGCTTAAGCTCGCGGCTGATCGGGATGCCCCAGCCCTTCAGGGCTTCGAGGATACCGACCTGGGTGCCGGGCAGCGTGCCGCCCTCGACGCGGCCGAAGCCATAGCAGCAGAACTCCAGCGGGCGGCTGGCGGTGATCTTCGAGTCCAGCTGGCGCAGGCTGCCGGCCGCGGCGTTGCGCGGGTTGGCGAAGGTCTTGCCGCCGGCTTCCATCTGCCGCGCGTTGAGCGCCTCGAACCCCGCCTTGGACATGAAGACTTCCCCGCGCACCTCCAGCACGGCGGGCCAGCCTTCGCCCTTCAGACGCAGCGGGACGTTGCGGATGGTGCGCACGTTGGCACTGATATCTTCGCCGGTACTGCCGTCACCCCGGGTGGCGCCACGGCTCAGGATGCCGTTCTCGTACAGCAGGCTGACCGCCAGGCCGTCGAGCTTGGGTTCACAGCTGTATTCCACCTCGGCGCCGCCGCCGAGCAGGTCACCGGCGGGCAATTGATCGGCCAGCCCTTCGCGCACGCGGCGATCGAAGTCGTTGAGGTCCTGCTCCTCGAAGGCATTACCCAGGCTGAGCATGGGCACTTCGTGGCGGACCTCGCCGAAAGCAGACGCCGCCGCTCCACCGACGCGCTGGGTCGGCGACTCGGCAGTGACCAGTTCGGGATGCTCGGCCTCCAGCGCCTTCAGCTCGCGGAACAGGCGGTCGTACTCGGCGTCCGGCACGCTCGGCTCGTCGAGCACGTAGTAGCGGTAGTTGTGGTCGTCGAGCTCGCTGCGCAGCTGGGCAATGCGTTGGGCAGCAGTCTGGGAGTCGGTCATTGGAGAAGCCTCAAGCTACAAGCTGCAAGCGGCAGGACAGGAGCCCTAAGAAAAGCAAAGCCCCAAGCCAAGCGCTAGGGCTTGCAGCTTGGGGCTCGTCGCTTACCGCTGCGATTTTCGTTTCCGGATCAGCGTTTTTGGGTCAGCGCGCGTCGCTCGAAGTCGATGATGCGCTGACGGTAGTGCTCGATGGTCTGCGCGGTCATCACGCTGCGCTGCTCGTCCTTCAGCTCGCCATTGAGCTCCTGGGCCAGCTTGCGGGCGGCGGCGATCATCACGTCGAACGCCTGCTTGGGATGACGCGGGCCCGGCAAGCCGAGGAAGAAGCTCACCGCGCGGGTACTGAACTGGTCGATGTTGTCCAGATCGAAGGTGCCCGGCTTGACCGCATTGGCCATGGAGAACAGCACCTCGCCATTACCGGCCATGCTCTCGTGGCGATGGAAGATGTCCATCTCGCCGTAGCGCAGGCCGCTTTCCAGGATGTTCTGCAGCAGCGCCGGGCCCTTGAAACCGTTCTCGTCACGGCTGATGACATTGATGATCAGCACTTCCTCGACCGGAGCCTGAGGCGCGGCGGAAGAAGCCGCTGCGGCAGGAGCGGCGCGCTCCTTGTCCTTCTTGCGGTCCCTCCTGGGCTTTTCCTTCTCCTGCGGGGCTTCGTCCAGCGGGTTGGGGAAATCCTCTTCATCCAGCGGACCGAGCAGGTTCGGCGCCGGATCGTCCAGGTTCAGGTCGCCCTGGCGCGGCTCGCCGCGGCGCTTGCCACGCGAGTCCTTGGCGCTGAGCTTGGGCAGGTCTTCCTCGTCCAGCGCAGGCTCTCTGTGCTCGACCACCCGGGAAGGCCCGAGCAACTCCGGATTGCTGTCATCACCGTCATCGGGCTGGTTGGCAAACTGGCGATCCAGCTTGAAACGCAACTTGCCCTTGCCGCCCCGCATACGACGCCAGCCGTCGAACAGAATGCCGGCGATCACGATAAGCCCAATGACGATCAGCCATTCGCGCAGACCGATATCCATCTAATCCCGTAGCCCCTGAACAAAAAATGATGATGAAGAAAAGGACATCCTATCCCTTGAAAACGTGGAGCCAACTTCATGTTCTGACTGATGTTTTCCACGCGATACAAAAGTGGGCGTTAAGCTAACACGCTCTCACATAACTTTACACTGCCTGTGGCGACACTCCGCCGCACTCTTTGCAACTTTTCATAGCAGTTGCCACTTGCGCTGTCGAAGTCAAGCCTACCCCAATCAAATCAATGCCTTAGGCCGGTAAAAAAGCATCTTGCCAGCATCGCTCAAGTTCGCTTGGGCGATCAGGCTTCCGCCAGCGCAACAGCCTCTTCCACATCCACCGCCACCAGACGCGAACAACCCGGTTCGTGCATGGTCACGCCCATCAATTGATCGGCCATCTCCATGGCGATCTTGTTGTGGGTGATATAGATGAACTGCACTTTCTCCGACATCTCCTTCACCAGCCGCGCATAACGGCCGACGTTGGCATCGTCCAGCGGCGCGTCGACTTCGTCGAGCATGCAGAACGGTGCCGGGTTCAGCTGGAAGATCGCAAACACCAGCGCCAGCGCGGTCAGGGCCTTCTCGCCGCCGGACAGAAGATGGATGGTGCTGTTCTTCTTGCCTGGCGGCCTCGCCATGATCGCCACCCCGGTATCGAGTAGATCCTCGCCGGTAAGTTCCAGATAGGCGTGACCGCCGCCGAAAACCTTGGGAAACAATGCCTGAAGGCCAGCATTGATCTGGTCGAAGGTTTCCTTGAAGCGGTTGCGGGTTTCCTTGTCGATCTTGCGGATGACGTTTTCCAGGGTATCCAGCGCTTCCACCAGGTCGTCGTTCTGGTCGTCCAGGTAGCGTTTGCGCTCGGATTGCTGCTGGTATTCCTCGATCGCCGCCAGGTTGATCGGCCCCAGGCGCCCGATGCGCGCGGCCAGTTCTTCCAGGCGGGTTTCCCAGACCTTCTCGGCGGCATCGTGCGGCAAGGTGCCGAGCACGCCGTGCAGGTCGTAGCCGTCCTCGTGGAGCTGCTCCTGCAGCGCCTTGCGCCGCACGTTGAGCGCCTGCCACTCCATGCGCTGCTGCTCCAGCTGGCCGCGCAGCAGTTGCGACTGCTGCTCGGCCTGGGTGCGGCGCTTCTCGGCATCGCGCAGCTGACGGTCGGCATCTTCCAGCGCCAGGCGCGCGTGCTTGAGTTCGTCTTCCACCGCCATGCGCCGATCGAGCAGTTCTTCCAGGCGCATGCGCAACTCTTCCAGCGGCGCGGCGCCCTCCTCTAGGTTGAGGTTGAGCTGCTCGCAACGCTCGACCAGGCGCACCGCCTGGCTGTCCAGGCGCTCCAGCGCCTGGCGGGTGGATTCGTGCTGGGCGCGCAGCGATCCGACGCGCACGGCCAGCTGATGGGCATGATCCTTGTGCTGGCGGGATTCCTGGCGGATGCGGTCGAGCTTCTCGCGCATGCCATCGCGCTCGGCCAGCAGCGATTCGCGGCGCTCGGTGTCCACGGCCATCGCGTCCAGCGCTTCCTGCAGGCTCAGGCGGGCTTCGCCCAGTTGCTCCTGCTCGATGGCGTGCTGCTCGGCCAGTTCGCTCAGCTCTTCGTCCAGGCGGCGACGGCGCAGGGTCAGCTGCTCGACCTTGGCCTGCTGTGCGGACAACTGCGCTTTCAGTTCGCCCTGGCGGCGGCCTTCGTCCTGCAGGCGGCGGCGCACCTGGTCGCGGCCTTCTTCGGCCTGACGCTGCTCGTCACGCAGGCGCACCAGTTGCTCTTCGATCTCGGCGAGGCGCTGCTCCAGCGTTTCGCGTTCGACATACAGGCGCTCCAGCTCCTGGCCTCGCGCCAGCACGCCGCCGTCGGCGGATTCGCCACGGCGCACACGCAGGAAGTTACGGCCAACCCAGTAGCCGTCGCGGCTGATCAGGCTTTCGCCGTCGCCTAACGACGCACGCTGGGCCAGCGCCTGCTCCAGGGTTTCGACCGGGCGCACGCGACCCAGCCAGTAGCTCAGGTCGACCTTGGCTTCGACCTTATCCAGCAGACTACCGGGACGGGAAACGGCACCTGCGGCCAGATCGAGCAGGCGCAGCTCGCCCTTCTCCAGCGCATCGAACGGCAACCCCTTCACGTCGTCCAGCAGCACGCCATGGAGGTCGGCGCCAAGCACGGTCTCCACCGCCAGCTCCCAACCCGGCTGCACGCGCAGTCCCTCGGCGAGACGCGGGCGCTGCTCCAGCCCCTGCTGGCGCAACCATTGCGCGGTGCCGTCGCCCGGATCGAGCGCGGCCTGCTGCAGCGCCTCCAGCGAAGCGATGCGCCCATTCAGGCGCTGCAACTCGCCCTGCGCCTGGTGCTGCGCGGCGGTGCTTTCCTGCAGGGACTGGCGCACGCGCTCCAGGCGCTCGGCCAGTTCCTGTTCTTCGATCTGCGATTCTTCCAGCAGCAACTCGATTGCGGCGACCTGCTCGCCCAGTTCGAGGATCGCGGCATCTTCCGGGTCGGCCGCCAGTTGCGTGCGCTCGTCGTTCAGGCGGCGCTGGCGTTCGGCCTGGCGCTCCAGGCTCTGCTCCAGGTGCTGGATGCGCGACTGCTGCACTTCCGCCTCGCGGCGCGGTTCGGCGCTCTGCTGGTTGAAGGCGTCCCAGCGCTGCTGCCAGTCGTGCATGCGCTGCTCGGCGTCTTCCAGGCCGACGGTGGCCTCCTCGGCCGCGGCGGCGCTGATTTCCTGTTCCGGGGCCAGGCGCTCCAGCTCTTCGCCCAGGGTGGCGAGCAGGGTGCGGTCGTGGCCCAGGTGGGATTCGGTCTCCTGGCGGGTCTTCTCCGCTTCGCGCAGGTCGTCCTGCAACTGGCGCAGGCGCTGCTGGCCGTGCTGGATGCTCTGCTCGACGCGGGCGATGTCGCCGCCCACCGAATAGAAGCGGCCCTGCACCTGGTTGAAGGTTTCCGACAGCTCGTGGTGGCCATCGCGCAGGCGCTCGATGCTGGCGTCGGCGCTGCGCTGCTCGGCAACCAGGGCCTCGAAGGCCACTTCCTGGTCGCCAATGACCTTTTCCTTCTGCCCGACCTGCTCGTTCAGGTCGCGCCAGCGCAGGGCGCCGAGCTGGGCCTTGAGGGTGCGCTCCTCGGCCTTGAATTCCTGGTACTTCTCCGCCGACTGGGCTTGGCGGTGCAGCCGTTCCAACTGGCGCTCCAGTTCTTCGCGCAGGTCGGTCAGGCGCGCGAGGTTTTCCTGGGTGCGGCGGATGCGGTTCTCGGTCTCGCGGCGGCGCTCCTTGTACTTGGAGATGCCGGCGGCTTCCTCGATGAAGTTGCGCAAGTCTTCGGGCTTGGCCTCGATCAGCTTGGAGATCATGCCCTGCTCGATGATCGAATAGCTGCGCGGCCCCAGGCCCGTGCCGAGGAAGATGTCGGTGATGTCACGACGGCGGCACTTGGTGCCGTTGAGGAAATAGGTGTTCTGGCCGTCGCGGGTCACGCGGCGGCGAATGGATATCTCGGCGTAGCTGGCGTATTCGCCCAGCAGGGTCTGGTCGGAATTGTCGAACACCAGTTCGATGGACGCCTGGGTCACCGGCTTGCGCGTGTTGGAGCCGTTGAAGATGACGTCGGTCATCGACTCGCCGCGAAGGTTCTTCGCCGAACTCTCGCCCATCACCCAGCGAACGGCGTCGATGATGTTGGACTTGCCGCAACCGTTGGGGCCGACCACCGCCGCCATGTTGCTCGGGAAGTTGACCGTCGTCGGGTCGACGAAGGACTTGAAGCCCGCCAGCTTGATGCACTTGAGCCGCATGCGCCCTCTTCCCCCTTCTTATCGTTCAGCCAGTGCGGCCAGGACCAGTTGGCTGTTGTGCCGACCGTAGTCGAGCAGGACCTCGCGGATTCCCGCCTCGTCGCGGCCGACCACCGCGCGCAGCAGGTTTTCGAAGCTGCCGATGAACTGGCTCATCTCGCCTTTGCGGCGTTCCAGGGCCAGATGATAGGTGCGACTGATGGCCGGCAGGAGATTTTCCACGGTTTCCTGCAGGTAGGGGTTGGCGGCGAACGGGAAGGCGGCGCGCATGATGTCGAAGCTGGACTCGACGAAGGCGTTGATGTCGCCGCGTTCGAGGTTGTCCAGCAGGCGCTGCTGGATCGCCATGAAGGGCGCGAGGTCCGCCTCTTCGCGCCAGGTACGCGCTACCGCGCTGGCGAGCATGATGTACAACTCCATCACCAGCGAGTAGAGGCTTTCGACGTGCGCGGGGGTCAGTTCCGACACCTGCGCCCCCCGGCGCGGCAGGATCACCACCAGGTGGCGGCGTTCGAGGATCAGCAGCGCTTCGCGGACCGAGCCGCGGCTGACGTTGAGGGTCTGGGTGACCTTCTGTTCCTGGATGCGCTCGCGTTCCTTGAGTTCGCCCCGGATGATGCGTTCGGCAAGGTGATGCGCGATCTGCTCAGCCAGGCTGTCCGGGGCCTTGAACGTCATGGTTGTCCTTAAGAATCGGGGCGCTTTCGAGGGGGTATCGCGGACGCGAAGTGTAACACAGGGTGTTACCGCGCCATCCCCCGCCCACAAGCCACGACAGAACAAAGGTTGGTGCGTGCACCGCCGGGATCGGGCGCAGGATTGTCTGACAATCCTACACAAGAGACGTCTCGGGAGTCGTCCATGTTCGCCTTGTTCCTTTCCCCTGCCTGGATGTTGCGTCTCAAGAAAGCCGGCTACTGGATCTGGCTGGTTCCCGTCTTCGGTATTCCCGTCAGCTATTGGTGGTCCTATGGCAGCGAGCATCCCAACGCCTGGGCCTGGCTGGTGATCACCGTGGTGTTCGGGGTCATCCCGCTGCTGGACTTCGTGGTCGGCCGCGACCCGGCCAACCCCGACGAGGTGGAGGAAGTCCCGCCCATGGAGCGCGAGGGCTATTACCGCTTCCTCAGCTTGCTGACCGTGCCGCTGCTGCTGGGCATGCTGGTTTACGGCGGCTGGGTGCTGGCCACCTATGACGCCTGGAACTGGGTCGGCCAGCTCGGCTGGGTCCTGTCCGTGGGCACCGTCATGGGCGCCATCGGCATCACCGTGTCCCACGAGCTGATCCACAAGGACCCGCAGCTGGAGCAGAACGCCGGCGGCCTGCTGCTGGCGGCGGTGTGCTACGCGGGCTTCAAGGTCGAGCACGTGCGTGGCCACCATGTGCATGTCTCCACGCCGGAAGACGCCTCGTCCTCGCGCTACGGCCAGAGCCTGTACGCCTTCCTGCCGCACGCCTACAAGCACAACTTCCTCAATGCCTGGCGGCTGGAGACCGAACGCCTCAAGCGCAAGGGCCTGCCGGCGCTGCACTGGCGCAACGAGCTGATCTGGTGGTACGTGATCAGTGCGCTGTTCCTGGTCGGCTTCAGCGTCGCCTTCGGCTGGATCGGCGCGGTGTATTTCATCGGCCAGTCGGTGATGGCCTTCACCCTGCTGGAGATCGTCAACTACGTCGAGCATTACGGCCTGCACCGCCGCCGCCTGGACACAGGGCGCTACGAGCGGACCACCCACGAGCATTCCTGGAACAGCAACTTCCTGCTGACCAACCTGTTCCTCTTCCACCTGCAGCGCCATTCCGACCACCACGCCAACGCCAAGCGCCGCTACCAGGTGCTGCGTCACTTCGATGAAAGCCCGCAGTTGCCCAACGGTTATGCCGGGATGATCGTCCTCGCTTTGTTCCCGCCGCTCTGGCGCGCGGTGATGGACCGCCGCGTGCGCGCCTACTATGCCGGCGAGGAATACCAGCTGAGCGCCACCCAGCAAGCCTGATCGACGAGTTCCACGCCTTGGCGGCAAGCCCTACCCCGGCTTGCCGCCTTTTTTCTTCCCAGCTCTTGTAGGAGCGAGCTTGCTCGCGAAGCTCTTCGACCTGGGGTTGCCCACACCCCAACCCTCTCCCAAAGGGCGAGGGGGCACCGGCGTGCCCGACAAGCACCGCGCTCACCGGCAATCACGGCTGTTCGCGAGCAAGCTCGCTCCTACATAAAGCGCGCAGTTTCTGAACGTAGGGCGCATAACCCGGGACGGGTTATCCGCAGGACGCCCTGCGGCGGATAGTGCTGGCGCGTTATGCGCCCCATGGCTCTCAGCACGGTGATCGCCGGTAATCACGGCGGTTCGCGAGCAAGCTCGCTCCTACGAACAACCACCCGCCTGCACCATTCATCTCTTGCGGAAAAACTTTCTGACCAATGAGACAGAAAATTTATTGACTCAAAAGTCAGCTTTCCATAGATTCGCCATCCAGTGCCCTACCAAAAACAAGAACCAGCCTGGAGGCAAGCCTTGATCAGGTTCCTGCTCAATCGCGAGCTGCGCGTCGAAGACCGCCTCGATCCCAATCTCACCGTGCTCAACTACCTGCGCCAGCACCTGGGCAAGACCGGCACCAAGGAGGGCTGCGCCTCCGGTGACTGCGGCGCCTGCACGGTGGTCGTCGGTGAACTGGTCGGCGAAGAAGGTGCCGAGCGCATCCGCTACCGCACCCTCAACTCCTGCCTGACCTTCGTTTCCTCGCTGCACGGCAAGCAGCTGATCAGTGTCGATGACCTCAAGCATCGCGGCGAGCTGCACGGCGTGCAGCAGGCCATGGTCGATTGCCACGGTTCGCAATGCGGCTTCTGCACCCCCGGCTTCGTCATGTCGCTGTTCGCCCTGCAGAAGAACACCACCGGTGAAAACGCCGACGAGCGCAAGGCCGAGGCCCATGAAGCGCTGGCTGGCAACCTCTGCCGCTGCACCGGCTACCGACCGATCCTCGATGCCGCCGAGCAATCCTGCTGCCAGAAGCAGCCGGACCAGTTCGACGTCGCCCAGCCCGAGATCATCGCCCAGCTCAAGTCCATCGCCCCGCGCGAGACCGCCGAGCTCAACAGCGGCGACAAGCGCTGCCTGCTGCCGCTGACCATTGCCGACCTCGCCGACCTCTACACCGCCAACCCGCAGGCGCGCCTGCTGGCCGGCGGCACCGACCTGGCCCTGGAAGTCACCCAGTTCCACCGCGAACTGCCGGTGATGATCTACGTCGGCCATGTCGAGGAAATGAAACGCGTCGAGGTCTTCGACGACCGCATCGAGATCGGCGCGGCGACTCCGCTGACCGACTGCTACGAAACCCTGGCCCGCGACTACCCGGACTTCGGCGAGCTGCTGCACCGCTTCGCCTCGCTGCAGATCCGCAATCAGGGCACCCTCGGCGGCAACATCGGCAACGCCTCGCCCATCGGCGACTCGCCGCCGCTGCTGATCGCCCTCGGCGCACGCCTGGTGCTGCGCAAGGGCAACGAGCGCCGCGAACTGCCCATCGACGAGTACTTCATCGACTACAAGGTCACCGCGCGCCAGGAAGGCGAATTCATCGAGCAGGTAATCATTCCGCGCCCGCAGCCCAATCAGGCGTTCCGCGCCTACAAGGTCTCCAAGCGTCTGGACGATGACATCTCCGCCGTCTGCGCGGCCTTCAACCTGACGGTCGAGAACTGCAGGATCACCGCCGTGCGCACCGGCTTCGGCGGCATGGCCGCCATCCCGAAACGCGCCGCCGCCTGCGAGGCCGCGCTGCTCGGCCAGACCTTCAACAACGCCACCTTCGAACGCGCCGCGCTGGCGCTGAGCGAGGACTTCGCTCCGCTCACCGACTTCCGCGCGAGCAAGGAATACCGCCTGCTCACCGCGCAGAACCTGCTGCGCAAGTGCTTCCTGGAACTGGAAGCCCCTCAGGCCGTGACCCGGGTGACCCACTATGCATAAGCCCCAGAAGAGCCAGGAAGAACTCACTGCGCTGTTCCGCGCCGACCTCACCACCGGCGTGGGCCGCAGCGTCAAGCACGAGAGCGCGGCCAAGCATGTGAGCGGCGAAGCGCAGTACATCGACGATCGCCTGGAATTCCCCAACCAGCTGCACGTCTATGCCCGCATGAGCGACCGCGCCCATGCACGCATCACCAAGCTGGATGTCAGCCCCTGCTACCAGTTCCCCGGTGTGGCCATCGCCATCACCAAGGATGACGTACCCGGCCAGCTGGACATCGGCCCGGTGGTCGCCGGCGACCCGCTGCTGGCGGACGGCAAGGTCGAATACGTCGGCCAGATGGTCATCGCCGTCGCCGCCGACAGCCTGGAAACCGCGCGCAAGGCCGCCATGGCGGCGATCATCGAATACGAAGACCTGGAGCCGGTGCTCGACGTGGTCGAAGCGCTGCGCAAGAAGCACTTCGTGCTCGACAGCCACCAGCACAAGATCGGCGACTCCGAAGGCAAGCTGGCCACTGCGCCGAACCGCATCCAGGGCACCCTGCACATCGGTGGCCAGGAGCACTTCTACCTGGAAACGCAGATTTCCTCGGTGATGCCCACCGAAGATGGCGGCGTGATCGTCTACACCTCGACGCAGAACCCCACCGAAGTGCAGAAGCTGGTGGCCGAAGTGCTGGGCATCTCCTTCAACAAGGTGGTCATCGACATGCGCCGCATGGGCGGCGGCTTCGGCGGCAAGGAAACCCAGGCGGCCGCGCCGGCCTGCCTGTGCGCGGTGATCGCGCGCCTCACCGGTCGCCCGGCGAAGATGCGCCTGCCGCGCGTCGAAGACATGCAGATGACCGGCAAGCGCCACCCCTTCTACGTCGAGTACGACGTGGGCTTCGAGGACGACGGCCTGCTGCACGGCATCAATATCGAGCTGGCCGGCAACTGCGGCTACTCGCCGGACCTCTCCGGCTCCATCGTCGACCGCGCGATGTTCCACTCCGACAACGCCTACTTCCTCGGCAACGCCACGGTGAACGGTCACCGCTGCAAGACCAACACCGCGTCGAACACCGCCTACCGCGGCTTCGGCGGCCCGCAGGGCATGGTCGCCATCGAGGAAATCATGGACGCTGTCGCGCGCCACCTCGGCAAGGACCCGCTGGAAGTGCGCAAGCGCAACTACTACGGCAAGGACGAGCGCAACGTCACCCATTACTACCAGCAGGTCGAACACAACCTGCTGCAGGAGATGACCGAGGAACTGGAGGCCAGCGCCGAGTATTCCAAGCGCCGCGCCGAGATTCGCGAGTTCAACGCCAGCAGCCCGGTGTTGAAGAAAGGCCTGGCGCTGACCCCGGTGAAATTCGGCATCAGCTTCACCGCCACCTTCCTCAACCAGGCCGGCGCGCTGATCCACATCTACACCGATGGCAGCATCCACCTGAACCACGGCGGCACCGAGATGGGCCAGGGCCTGAACACCAAGGTCGCCCAGGTGGTGGCCGAGGTCTTCCAGGTCGACATCGACCGCGTGCAGATCACCGCGACCAATACCGACAAGGTGCCCAACACCTCGCCGACTGCCGCCTCGTCGGGCGCCGACCTGAACGGCAAGGCCGCTCAGAACGCCGCCGAAACCCTCAAGCAGCGCCTGGTGGAGTTCGCCGCCAAACACTGGAAGGTGACCGAGGAAGACGTCGAGTTCCGCAACAACCAGGTGCGCGTGCGCGACCTGATCCTGCCCTTCGAGGAACTGGTGCAACAAGCCTACTTCGGCCAGGTATCGCTGTCCTCGACCGGCTTCTACCGCACGCCGAAGATCTTCTACGACCGCAGCCAGGCACGCGGCCGGCCGTTCTACTACTTCGCCTACGGCGTGTCCTGCTCGGAAGTGATAGTCGACACCCTCACCGGCGAGTACAGGATGCTGCGCAGCGACATCCTCCACGACGTCGGCGCCTCGCTGAACCCGGCCATCGACATCGGCCAGGTGGAAGGCGGCTTTGTCCAGGGCATGGGCTGGCTGACCATGGAAGAGCTGGTCTGGAACGCCAAGGGCAAGCTGATGACCAACGGCCCGGCGAGCTACAAGATCCCGGCGATCGCCGACATGCCCATCGACCTGCGGGTGAAGCTGGTGGAAAACCGCAAGAACCCGGAGCAGACGGTGTTCCACTCCAAGGCCGTCGGCGAGCCGCCGTTCATGCTGGGCATCTCGGTGTTCTGCGCGATCAAGGACGCCGTGGCGAGCCTGGCCGACTACCGCGCCCAGCCGCAGATCGACGCCCCGGCCACCCCCGAGCGCGTGCTCTGGGGCGTGGAGCAGATGCGCAAGCTGAAGTTGGCCCAGGCCGAGAAAACACCGGCTCAGGTCGAGCCGGCGTGATGTGACCATGGGGCACCGCTGGCAGGGAGAGACGTCCCCACTTCCGTCCTCCGCCCTGCCAGCGGCGCCCCACCCTTACGAAAGAATCGTGGAACGCCGAACGCGCCCCACGAACGGACAAACCGTAGGGCGCATAACGCGGAACGCGTTATCCGCCGTCGCCATTTCGGCGGATAACGCCCGAGGCGTTATGCGCCCTACGACTCCACCCTTGAGGTTCGCAACGATGAACTGGATCAGTGCCCTCGCCGACCTGCAACAGCGCGCCGAAGCCAGCGTGCTGGTGACCATCATCGAAGAACGCGGCTCGACCCCGCGCAACGCCGGTTCGAAGATGGTGATCAGCGCCGATAGGGCCTACGACACCATCGGCGGCGGCCACCTCGAATTCAAGGCCATGGCCATCGCCCGCGAGATGCTGCTCAATCGCGAGCGCGAACCGAAGCTTGAGCGCTTCAGCCTCGGCGCCAGCCTCGGCCAGTGCTGCGGCGGCGCCACCGTGCTGCTGTTCGAACCCATGGGCCAGCCCCAGGCGCACATCGCCGTGTTCGGCGCCGGCCACGTCGGCCGCGCGCTGGTGCCGCTGCTCGCCAGCCTGCCGTGCAAGGTGCGCTGGATCGACTCGCGGGAAGCCGAATTCCCCGGCTACATCCCCGAAGGCGTGACCCGCGTGATCAACGAAGAGGTGATCGATGAAATCGACGAAATGCCCGCGGGCAGCTACTTCATCGTCATGACCCACAACCACGCGCTGGACCTGGAACTGACCGCGAAGATCCTCGCGCGCAACGACTTCACCTACTTCGGCCTGATCGGCTCGGACACCAAGCGCGCCAAGTTCGAACACCGCCTGCGCGACCGCGGCTTCGCCGCCGACACCGTGCAGCGCATGCGCTGCCCCATGGGCATCAGCGAGGTGAAGGGCAAGCTGCCGGTGGAGATTGCCGTGTCCATCGCCGGCGAAGTGATCGCCACCTACAACGCCACCTTCGGTCAGCAGACCAGCCAGGGCGAGAACACCGTGGCCAAACTGTTACCCACGAGCCGCCGCGCACGTACTGCGGAAAGCGGCGCCTGATTTCCAACCTGCATGGCTTCGTGATGGGTATCGCTTCGCTCCACCCATCCTACGGAGCGCCGAGTAGATTTCGTAGGATGGGTGGAGCGCCAGCGATACCCATCGAAAAGCGTCCGAAGACGCATTAATTCCGATTTGCGAGAGATCGATGATCACCCAAGCCAAAGCCTACCGCGCCAGCATCCTGCACAGCGTCGCCGACCCCGCCGAAGTCGGCGTGGAGAAGTCCTACCAGTACTTCGAGGACGGCATCCTGCTAGTGGAGGACGGCAAGGTCGCCCGCCTCGGCCACGCCGCCGACCTGCTGCCGCAACTGGGCGGCCTCGAAGTGGTTGAATACCGCGACGCGCTGATCACCCCCGGCTTCATCGACACCCACATCCACTACCCGCAGACCGGCATGATCGCCTCCTATGGCGAGCAACTGCTGGACTGGCTGAACACCTACACGTTCCCCACCGAAAAGCAGTTCGCCGACCCGGCCCACGCCGCCGATGTCGCCGGCATCTTCCTCAAGGAACTGCTGCGCGCCGGCACCACTACCGCCCTGGTATTCGGCACCGTGCACCCGCAGTCGGTGGACGCGCTGTTCGGCGCGGCCGAAAAGCTCGACCTGCGCCTGATCGCCGGCAAGGTGATGATGGACCGCAACGCACCGGACTACCTGACCGACACCGCCGAAAGCAGCTACACCCAGAGCAAGGCGCTGATCGAGCGCTGGCACGGCAAGGGCCGCCTGCTCTACGCGGTGACCCCACGCTTCGCGCCGACCAGTACCCCGGAACAACTGGACGCCGCCGGCCGCCTGCTCAAGGAGCACCCGGGCGTGTACCTGCACACGCACCTGTCGGAGAACCTCAAGGAAATCGAGTGGGTCAAGGAACTGTTCCCGGAGCGCAAGGGCTACCTGGATGTCTACGACCACCACGGCCTGCTCGGCCCGCGCTCGGTGTTCGCCCATGGCGTGCACCTGTGCGACGGCGAATGCCAGCGCCTGGCGGAAACCGGCTCGGCCGTGGCCTTCTGCCCGACTTCCAACCTGTTCCTGGGCAGCGGCCTGTTCGATCTGGCCAAGCTTGAGAAGCACAAGGTCAAGGTCGGCCTGGGTACCGATGTCGGCGCCGGCACCAGCTTCTCCCAACTGCAGTCGCTGAACGAGGCCTACAAGGTGATGCAGCTGCAGGGCATCAAGCTCGACCCGTTCAAGTCGCTGTACCTGGCCACCCTCGGCGGCGCCCGCGCGCTGGAGCTGGAGGACAAGGTCGGCAGCTTCGCCAAGGGCAACGAGGCCGACTTCGTGGTGCTCGACTACAAGGCCACCCCGCTGCTGGATTACCGCCTGCAGCAGGCCAAGACCCTGGAGGAGAAACTCTTCGCACTGGTCATCCTCGGCGACGACCGTACCGTGAAGGAAACCTTCGCGCACGGCCGCAACGTGCATCGCCGCGGCTGACCCTTTACGGCTTCGGCGCCGGGTCCTCGCTCAGGACCAACCCGGCGCCGGGGCCGCTTTTCATTCCCGTTCGCGCGGCCTTCGTGCGAATCGCTCCTGCATGTAAACATCGGCGGCGGGCGGTTCGCGAGCAAGCTCGCTCCTACGAAGAGCGCCTCGGTGCGGGCCTGTAGGAGCG